>CAIYTT010000154.1 GCA_903929195.1 uncultured Bacteroidota bacterium | reverse complement strand
TTTTTGGAATATTGTTTATTTTATTTATGTTTGCTATTCAATATTAAAAATATGAAGAATTTTATCTTTAAGTTTTTAGGTCTTATTTTAGTATTTGGTACTCACTTTATTTCTGTAAATGCACAAGCACCGCAGAAAATGAGTTTTCAGGCTGTAATAAGAAACTCTACCGGTACATTGGTTTCAAGTGCTACTGTTGGTATGCGTATAAGCATATTACAAGGTTCGTCTTCCGGTACGCCTGTTTATGTAGAAACCCAAACACCAACTACAAATGCGAATGGCTTGGCTACCTTATACATTGGTATGGGTACTGTAGTTAGTGGCAGCATGGACTCAATTAATTGGGCAATCGGGCCGTATTATTTAAAATCCGAAACCGACCCATCGGGTGGCACTACCTATTCGGTTACTATCAACCAGCAATTAGTAAGTGTACCGTATGCCTTATATGCCGCTACTGCCGGCAGCACAACAGGTGCTAAGCCTACAGTAACTACCAACACTGTAAGTAGTATAGCCTATACAGGGGCTTCTGCACATGGTACCATAGTTAGTAATGGCGGCGAGCTAATTATGTTTAGAGGTTTTTGTGTAGATACTGCTTTAGTACCCACAATCAATAGTGCCTACATTGCAGGTGGCAATACAATAGGTGCTTACAGCAACAGCATAAGTGGGTTGTTGCCGGCAACAACCTATCATGTAAGAGCATTTGCAAGTAATGCCAATGGTACGGCTTATGGCGACACCGTTTCTTTTACAACAAGTACCATAGCTGCACCCATAGTTTCTACAGACAGTATTTTTAGTATTACAAGTACTGCCGCAGACGGCAGTGGCACTGTAAGCAGCGATGGCGGTAGCACTGTAACAGCACGCGGCATTTGTTACGATACCTTTAGTATGCCCACAATAGCAAGTCATATATCCCCGGCAGGTAGTGGTATGGGTAGTTTTGTAACTACCTTATCTTCTTTGGCATTAACACATACTTATTATGCAAGGGCTTATGCTACCAATGCAGTAGGTACATCTTACGGGGCTCAAATTACGTTTACAACAACTTTATTTTCAAGACCTACAATTACTACCGATTCCGTTACAGCAGTATCTTATTCGTCGGCTATAAGTGGTGTAAACACAACTGCAGACGGCGGCTCTACCATAACACAACAAGGGGTTTGTTACGGTACAAGCCCTATGCCTACAATTGCAGGCTTACATATAAATACTACAACAGGCATAGGCGACTATCCTATAACTATTTCTGGCTTGGCACCCGGTACTACCTATTATGTAAGAGCATTCAGTATCAATTCTTCCGGAACTGCTTATGGCTTGCAAGATACCTTTACTACTTTATCTTATTCTACACCTATATTAACTACAAATACGGTAATTGGCATTACAGCGGTATCGGCTACAAGCGGCGGCAATATTACAAGCACAGGTGGTACTACCATTACTGCAAGTGGGGTATGCTGGGGGCTTGGTGCATTGCCTACGGTTGACAGCAGCCATTCGGTAGATGGTATCTCTACCACCGGTTTATATAGCAGTACCATTTCCGGCTTAAATCCGCATACCACTTATTTTGCCCGTGCTTATGCTACCAATTCAGCCGGTTCGGGTTATGGTTCTGTTATTAGTTTTACAACAGATTCTCTTTATTCTGTACCTTTATCTTTACCTGTAGTTGGTACAGATTCTCCGCTGATGGCAACAAGTACAACTGCCGGTTCAGGTGGGTATGTGAGTTTGGACGGTGGTTCTACCGTAACAGCAAGAGGCGTGTGCTGGGGTACAAGTACCAACCCTACTATTGCAGGCCCACATTCGGTAGATGGCAGTGGGCTTGGGTATTATACAAGTACAGTAACCGGACTTTCGGGCTGTGCTAGTATCTATTATGTACGTAGTTATGCTACCAATAGTACGGGTACTGCTTATGGTAATCAATATATTTTATCAACAGGTTTGTTACCTGTACTAACAACAAATGTAACAAGTAGTATTACTGCAACAAGTGCCTTATCGGGTGGTATTATTACAAGCGATGGCGGTTGCCCTATTACTGCAAGAGGGGTGTGTTATACGGTAGATTCTGCACCCATGATGAATAATCTTCTAACAATAAACGGTACCGGTTCGGGTGCTTTTTCTTCCCCTTTAAGTCCAATAGCGTCAAACATTACGTATCATGTACGGGCTTATGCTACTAATTCTGTGGGTACTGCCCTTGGTGCTCAGCAGATTTTCACAACAAGTACTCCGTCTTCATTATACATTGGAGAAAGTTATGCAGGTGGTGTAATTTTCTATTTAGATTCTACAGGGTTGCATGGTATGGTATGCACACCAGCTGATTTAGGTCTTAGAAGTTGGGGCTGTGCTTATTTTTATACCTATACTTATATAAGTGGCACTGATACCGCCTTTGGTTCAGGGCAAGCAAATACCGCTGCAATTGTTGCAGGTTGTAGTGATACAGCTGGTGCAGCTTATTTTTGTAATAATTTAACTTATGCAGGATATAGTGATTGGTTTTTACCTTCTTATTCGGAATTAAATTTAATGTTTAATAATTTATACTATATTGGTATTACTGTTTTTGGTGACAGTGGTTATGGCAGTTACTATACAACTTCCAGTCAATCAGATTTGACCAATAATTATACAATTCATATATCTGATCCAACTATTTTTTTTGGATTAAATTACGATAAGGCTGGTACAGAAAAAGTGCGACCAATACGAAGATTTTAGTTTGTATATTTAATAAATATTACTATCGATGATATAATTGCTTATTTTAATAAAAGAGGAACTATGCAAAAAATAGTGTTGTTGTGTTGTTGTTTGTTTTTTTGTACTCAGTTAAATGCACAGAGTGCTGTAAATGCTACGGGTGGCAGTGCTACAAGTGCCGGTGGCTCTGTAAGTATAAGCATTGGCATACCTGATTTTGAAAATGGTTCAACTACAGGTGGTTATGTAACTTTAGGAGTTCAGCATCCGTATGTTTCAAGTGCAGGTGCTATTTATGGTTTTCATTCAGGCTCTACTTTTAGTATTATTTTGCTCTGTGCCGGAGATACAACTTTATTAATAGACAGTAGTGCAGGAGGTATTTGGAGCAGCAGAAATACGGCAATTGCCACAATTGGTTCTACAACAGGGGTAGTTACAGGAGTAGCAGCCGGTACTGATACTATAAGTTATACCTTATACGGGAGTGTTGCCACAAAAATAATTACTATAAATGCCTTGCCTGCCGTTAGTGCCATTACCGGTATAGACAGCGTATGTGTTGGCAATTACGATACATTAAGTAATGCCACAAGCGGTGGTATCTGGAGCAGCATGTATAGTTATGCCACTATTGGCAGCACAGGTATTGTTACGGGGGTATCTGTGGGTTTAGATACTATAAGTTATGCAGTAACGAATACTTGTGGTACTACTTATTCACTATTTCCTTTAAATGTACTTTCTGCATTGGCTTGTGGTACTTTAAATATATACAATAAGGGTATTTATAACGATATATTTGTATTTCCTAACCCTAATAATGGTGTATTTACCATTTATTTACCTCCAAGTAGTAATGTATATTCAGTAAGTATTATCGATTTGTATGGAAAAGAAATATACAGCAATGAAATAAATAATAACAACTTAGCCCTCTTACAAAATGTAAATATCAGCCATGTGGCAGGCGGCAGTTATCTTGTAAAAATTAGGAATGGCAGTACGGCATTTAGACAAAAAGTAGTTGTGTTTTAATATTTATATAATTACATTGTAACTATTCAGGAAATCCCTAAAATACAAATTTCCCATTTTAAAAATCCCGTAGGTATTCATTTTTGAAGCCTGAATTTTACTACATTCTATTCTTTATATCCCGACAATAGAATAATATTCTTAAATGTAGTTATGTTTTTTTTGTAATTATAAATTGTTATACTACTTTTGTTTTTACAGTTAAAAATATTTAATCTATCTTTTAGAATATGAAAAAAATCGTTCTTGTTATTTTATTTTTGCTTTCATTCGGTTCGCTTTTTGCACAAAGTTGCCCTAATGGAAATTTTGAATTATGGAATTCTAAACCTTATACCGCTCCAGATACTAACTGGGTTACATCTAATCTACAATCTATTGGCAGTCTTGATTCTTTAACTGTTTGGCCGGTAACCGGGATAGTTAGGCAGGCAGTACACATGCAAACAGTTATTATAGGGGTTGATACACAAAAAGCATATATAGTTAACAACAATGGAGACCCTACTCACGGCCAGGGAGGCGTACCCTACACACAAAGACCCGGTTTTATTACCGGCTTTTACAAATATAATTTACCTGTAAACGACTCTGCGATGATATGGGTCATTTTTAAAAGGTCGGGAGCCATTATTGCAGATAATAAAATTAAATTTAGAGGTACAGGCAGTATTTCTACATTTACAGCATTTAGTTTTCCATTAGACACAATGAGCGTTTCGCCTGATTCTGTAATAATAGCCGCTACATCAAGTAATGTTTTCGGCACAGGTCTTCAGTCGGGTAGTTGGTTAGAATTAGACCAACTTGCATTTGCGGGTACAGGTATTACACAAATAATACCCGGTGGCAGTTTTGATAGTTTTAACCATTTTTCTTACGATGTGCCAACAAGTTGGAATGTGCAACAAAATGGACAATCTTCAAGTGGTGTCATTAAGTCTTTAACACATTATGAAGGTAGTTATTCTGCCGAACTGATTTCAACTTCAAATTCGCACAGCGGTGGTGGCAGTAGTGTTAATGTTTGCAGAATAACAACCGGAAACTACAATGATTCCGGGCATGTTTATGGTGGTTTGCCTTATACAAATGTAACAGATACTTTAATCGGTTATTATATGTTTATTCCCGCTGGTGCTGATACCGGTAACATTAACCTTACATTTTCTCATGGGGGTACGTCATTTGATTGGCGTTACCATTCATTTGACTCTGCATCTACTTGGACCTATTTTGAAGTACCATTTACATTAAGTTCCACACCCGACAGCATGAGAATAGAAATACAATCGGGAAGTTGGTATGCAACTACACCGGGTTCTGCACTCTATTTAGACCATTTGCAATTTAAATCGCACCCTTTACCATCGGTAGTTGGGCCTATAATGGGAACCACAGATTTGTGTGTTAGTTCTACACTCTCGCTAAGCGATACTACAGTAGGGGGTACTTGGAGCAGTGCTGACCCAAGTATTGCTACAGTTTCTACCGGTGGCACTGTTGCCGGAATTGCTGCAGGTACAACAACCATATCTTATATACATGGCGGTGCTTATTCTACATCTACTGTTACCGTTTACCCAATACCAACAGGTGGTTTTATTTCCTTATCAGGAGTTTCAACTATTTGTGCCGGCTCAAGTATTACATTAACCGATTCATTAGGAACTACAGGAGGTATATGGAGAAGTATGGATACACTCATTGCTACGGTTGATACAACAACCGGTATTTTACATGCTTTGGTTTCCGGTATTGACACAATAAAATATAGAATTCATAATATTTGTGGAACGGCAAACACTATGCGTATTATTACTGTAAATCCATTGCCTTATTCAGGTATTATAAGGGGGGCATTAAATGTTTGTGTGGGGTCGAGTATCGTATTAAGCGATAGTATAAGCGGCGGTGTTTGGAGTGCAATAAATGCAAACGCAACCCTTGCAACAGATACCGTAACGGGTATTATGGCAGGTGCAGATACTATAATATATTCGGTAACCAATAGTTGTGGTACAATAACATCAATGCATATTATTACAGTGAACCCTATACCGCATATAGGTACAATTATGGGGGCGGGAAATGTATGTGTTCATGCACATATAACTTTATCAGACAGCACATCGGGTGGTATTTGGTCTGTTACCAATGCTAATGCTACAGACACGGCAGGTGTGGTAGCAGGGGTAATGGCAGGTATAGATACTGTAAAATATACAGTTACAAGTGGTTTGTGTACTAATTCAGTTAATTATACCATAACAATTAATCCGCTACCGGTTACAAGTGCAATTGTTGGTAGCGATACCGTTTGTGTAGGTTTTTCCATTACCTTGTCCGATTCTGTTTCAGGAGGCACTTGGATAAGTACAGGTACATTTGCAACTATAACAAGTACAGGAGTATTAACAGGTGATAGCGTGAATTCAGGAAATATTTTATATGTAACATCCAATAGTTGTGGTAGTGATACTGCCCGTATATTGGTAAATGTATTTCCTTATATTCATTGTTCTACAATTGTAAATGAAACATTGGAAAATACAAATAGTGAACTAAAAGTGTACCCTAATCCTAACAATGGTATTTTTAATATGCGACTAACATCATTATATGAGCAAAATGTTGATTTTTCTATTAAAAATATTTTTGGTGTAACACTAACAAATTTTAGCGGCACAACAAATAAACTAATAGAAGCAAGGGCTGAATTACCAACCGGAATCTATTTTTTATATGCTAATACAGGTAGTGAAGTATATATATGCAAAGTAGTTCTTGTAAAATAGAGGCGTATATTCAGGAATTTGTACATTATGGAATATAAAAATGAGGAGGGTTAGTTATATAAGCCTCCTCATTTTTTTAAGATTAGTTATACAACAAAAAAACTAATTCTTTTTTGTTGTATCTAATAAAAATTCTATTACTCTACAAAAATAATAATGTTCTAATACGTGTATTTTCTGTGCTAATTCATCGGCGGTATCTTTTATGTTTACTTTGCATCTTGCCTGTAAAATGATAGAGCCTTCGTCATAGTTTTCATTAACATAGTGTATCGTAATACCCGATTCTTTTTCTTTTGCTGTAATAACAGCATTATGTACATTTTTGCCGTACATACCTAAGCCACCATAAGCAGGTAAGATTGCAGGATGTATATTAATTATAATATTATGGAAAGCCTTAATAATAGTATGTGGTATTTTTAAAATAAAGCCTGCTAATACAATAAGGTCGGGGTTAAAGGTGGCTAATTGCTCTATAATTAATGTTTCTGAAAGCCTGTGTTTATCTATGATTAAAAAAGGTATTTCGTTTTTTTCTGCTATTGCTATTACGCCTGCATGTGCATTATTGCTAACAATTAAAGAAACCTTAGCTTTTTTATTTTCATTGAAATATTCAATAATCGCATTTGCATTTGTACCGGTTCCGGAAGCGAAAATTATTATGGAGTCCATTTCTTTTGCTATTATAAATAAAATATAAACAGCAAAGTTAACCTTATAATTTAAAAGTGGGGATGATAAAAAACAGGCAAACAGCTTTAATGTGTACTAATTAAAAGTATTATTGGTTAAATGTTGGTAAGTAAACAGTTTGGGAATCTTCTATATTTATGCTTACCGGCAAGCCGCCAAATACTATTTGATTATAGGTAGCATGGTAGCCATAACCATAGATATAGTATTGACCGGTTTTTAATTGTTTAAATGTAGCAACCGGAATTGTATCATTCAAAATGCATTTTGAGGAGTCATCGTAAATGTTATTGGCGGGCTTATCGGTAGCGGCATATTTTATATATATCATGCAACTGTCAACATAAAAACCATGATGCTCGGGCGAAATTAATAGAGTTGCTTTACCACCTTTGCCACCTGTTAAAGTAGGACTATTCGTTTTGTTGCAACTACTAAAAGCACAATACATAAATAAAAGTACTGCAAGTGTGGTTGAAATTGAGTTTTTCATACTGTGTGCAAATTAAGAGCAATTATAAATAACAGGGATATTATCATACAAATGTAACAATATTGAAACTAATTTTTTCAATTTGATTTAATAAACCATCTGTATCATTTAATATTCTATCAGCGATATTGCTATACAATTTCCCCTACTACAAATTTGTGGCAGAGTGTAGGAAGAAGTGCCGCACCTCAAGGTGTAGAACATCTAAATAAGAGAAGTAGGATTAACAATGCTTCTATTTATTTTTTATGATAATTTTGATTTTAAAAATTATTTCTCTTAAATAAATATTTGTAATTTCGGGCTTTAAATAATTTAAATAAATGAAAAAGATATTATTAGCAGCTTTCGTATTTATAAATATGGGTATTACTGTTTTTGCACAAGACGGTATTCATTGGATTACACTGGATGAGGCACAAGCTAAAATGGCAGAAAAACCTAAGAAAGTAATAGTAGATGTATATACAAGTTGGTGTGGTTGGTGCAAAAAAATGGATGCAGGAACCTATACGAATCCGGCTTTGGTTAAATATATTAATAATAACTATTATGCTGTTAAGTTTAATGCAGAGCAACAAGAAACGGTTCATTTTCAAGGTAAAGAATATAAATTTGAACCACAATACAAAGCAAATGCATGGGCAGTAGAAATGATGAAAGGGCAAATGGGTTACCCTACCACCATCTTTCTTATGGAAAACTTCCAAAATCCTACTCCTATAGGTGGTTACCATCCTGTAAAAGAAATGGAGATGTTTTTATTGTTTTTTGGCGATAATGTTTTCAGGCACAGAACTTTACAAGATTATCAAAAAACATTTGTTTCTGCTTGGGAAAACGGTGAGAAACCGGAAGTTACTCCACAAATGCCACCATCAATACATTAAACCAAATAAATACAATTACGCAAATATGTATATTTGTTTTTATGCATTATTTTTTTAATTGTAAATTATTGTTTTTTGATAGATGCATAATAGCCCTATGTTATTATGAAGAAAATTCATTTTGAATTTGTAATTTCATTGTATAAAAACCTATGTGTAAATTAAAGGAGAAAAGTTGTAATTTACACCTTTAATAAAGTTTGGTTTTGGCAGAAGAAATAATTGCTCCGAGTATAGTTTTAGGAACTAATAGACCGGATTTATTGCGGGACGAAACATTAGTTGACCTATTTAATGGGTCTGTTAATCAGTTTACATCCAAAACCGCACTCATTTTTGGTGATAAAACATTAACCTATTCTCAATTAGGACATTGGAGTGATGCAATGGCTTTGTTCTTGAGCAATAACGGTATAAAGCAAGGTGATACTGTTGGCGTATGGTATCCTAGAAGTATTGAATTACATATTGCCATATTAGGGATAATTAAAGCAGGTGCTGCCTATGTGCCGCTTGATAAAGACATGCCAGCAGAGCGTGTAGAAACAGTATTGACAGAGGTAAATGCAAAAGCTTGTATCAGTTTAGATGAATTACATGTGGCTTGCTCCGTATTAACAGTTGTTAATGAGCCGGTTTCAACAGAAAAAATACAAAATGTTTTAGGTCCCATGCCCGACAATTGGGCTTATGTTCTCTATACTTCGGGTAGTACCGGTAAACCTAAGGGTATTCCCATTTCGCATCGTAATATATGTCAGTTTATTAGAGCAGAGCAAAGTGTGATTGAAATAAACCAAGATGATAAAGTCTATCAAGGCATTTCAGTATCTTTTGATATGTGGTGCGAAGAGGTGTGGATAAGTTATTTTGCCGGTGCAACATTATGGGTTGCAGATGCTGCAACATCTAAATCTATTGATGAACTTGATGAAGTTTTAAGAAGAGAACAAATTACTGTATTGCATACTGTACCAAGTTTGTTGGCCGTAATGAACAATGATATTCCTTCTTTAAGAATTGTAAATGCCGGTGGCGAGGCATGCACTACGCAGGTTCTATCACGCTGGTCAATACCCTCGCGTAAGTTTTATAATAGTTATGGCCCTACTGAAACAACTGTTACCGCTACATTAATAACTCTAAAGCCCGGCGACCCTATTACAATAGGCATTCCCTTACCTAACTATAATTTAGCAGTTGTAGATGAAAAATTGAATATATTACCCAAAGGAGAGCGAGGTGAATTAATAGTTACCGGTCCGGGTGTTGGGAGTGGTTATATAAACAGACCGGAATTAACAGAACAAAAATTTATTCCTAAACCGGAATCCTTATCAATGTTGCAAGGTAGCACCGTTTATAAAACAGGTGATGCAGCAATCATAAACCATGATGGGAGTATTGATTTTCAAGGTAGATTAGACGACCAAATAAAACTAAGAGGATATAGAATAGAGTTAGGCGAAATAGAAAATCAGCTTAGCCGGCTTACAGATATTACCGCAGCGGCTGTGGCAGTAAAAAAAGACATTAACGGGCAAGACCATTTAGCAGGATATGTAGTATGCGATGACCCTGTAAAAATGAATCAACAGGAAATAAGAGCCTTGCTGGCACTAGTGTTACCGGCATATATGGTGCCGAGTGCTATTGTAATATTATCTGAAATGCCACGACTACCAAGTGGTAAAATAGACAGGAAGTCGTTACCTGTACCTGCTATGTTAATGGAGAATTCGATACCTGTAACAGAAGAAATTATAGATATAGATGCTCCGCTTGGCGAACGTGTAATTATTGCGTTACGTAAGTTTTTCCCGAATAGGATTATAGATCTTTCTCAAGACTTTTTTAAAGACCTTGGCGGACATTCATTATTGGCAGCCGTATTTGTGTCTAAACTTAGGAAAGAAGCAAATATTACTCAGGCATCGTTAAAAGATATTTACCTGAATAGACCATTAAGTGCATTAGTAAGTTACTGGGAAACAAAGCCGGCACTTGATGTTAAAAAGAAGAAAGTATTTAATACAATACCTAAAAAAAGATTTATTTTATGTTGGATTGCACAAACAATTTCACTGTTTCTTTTATATGGTTTATTTGCTATTCAAATATTTTTCCCTTATTTAGGATATTACTATGAAGTAGAAAAAACAAAGAATATACCCATAGCTATTGCTACTGCATTGTGTATGTATTGCTTTATTCCTCCTTTATTTGCTGCATTTAGTATTGCAATAAAATGGATGGTAATCGGTAAGTTTAAAGAGGGTGATTATCCCTTATGGGGCAGTTACTATTTTAGATATTGGTTTGTGAAAACAATGCAAAGGTTGCTGCCATCGCAATTTTTGAACGGCACACCTTTATATGCGTCCTATTTACGCAGATTAGGAGTGAAAGTTGCCAAAGATGCACAATTAAGTGCTTTTACTATTGGGGCAGAAGATTTGGTAACTATAGGTAATGATGTTAGTATCAGCTCGCAAGTAGTACTTAATAATGCATTTGTAGAAGATGGTATGCTTAAGCTTAGAAGCATAACCTTAGGCGACCACGCCTATATAGGTAGCAGTGCTATTGTAGCAGGTGGGGCAAATATAGAAGAATGGGGCGAATTGCAAGATTTGAGCCATTTACAGGCAGGCAAAACAATTAAATCTTTTGAAATATGGCAGGGTAGTCCGGCACAATTAAAAGAAAAGAAATCTTTTGAAGAAATGCCGCAACCGCTTTTTGTTTCTGACACAAAAAGACGTGCATACGCTCTAATATATTTATTTTCTTTACTCATTTTCCCATTTGTAGTACTTATACCCCTATTACCAACAATTATTATTATTAACGACCTTGATAACTCTACACCTGAATATGATTTTAGCTATTTAATTCTTACCCCTTCATTGGCGCTTAGTTATATTATTGTTTTTACGTTGTTTACTGTTTTCCTAACCCGTTTACTATCTAAGAACCTAAAGCCGGGAGAATACCCTATTTATAGTTGGTTTTATATTAAAAAATGGTTTGTAGATCAATTAATGTCCTTATCATTAATAGTACTACACCCAATATATGCAACTGTATTTATATCTATATTGTTTAGAGCCTTAGGTGCAAAAGTGGGTAAAAACACAGAAATATCAACAGCAAGTAGTGTTACACACCCGCTTTTAGAAATTGGCAAAGGTGCATTTGTTGCAGACGCTGTTACACTTGGGGAGTCGGATGTGAGAGGGCAAAAATTAATATTAAACAAAACAACAATAGGGAATAATAGCTTTGTTGGTAATAGTGCATTGATACCGCAAGGATATAATTTGCCGGGTAGAATGTTGATAGGTGTGTTATCTACACCACCTACACTAAAACAGATGAAAGAAAATGAAGCGAAAGACTGGTTTGGATCGCCTGCAATTGCATTACCAAGACGACAAGAAAGCAGAACATTTCCCGTAGAATTAACTGCTCGCCCTTCCCCACAACGTATTTTGGGTAGAAGCTTAACCGAATTTGTAAGAATATTAATACCTGAAACCGTAATACTTATATGTAGTATTTTATTTATTGCTTATGGACATGCTTTAATAATTGAATTTACATGGTGGGAAATAGCAATACTATTACCTTTTTATTACCTCTACTTTATGGGTTTACCGGCTTTATTGGTAACATTAGCACTAAAATGGTTGAGTGTTGGCATATATAAACCCGAACAAAAACCAATATGGACATCTAAAGTATGGCGAAGTGAAGCAATTACTTCAACTTATGAGGCATTGGCGGTACCCTTCTTTTTAGACTTTTTGCGGGGAACACCTTGGCTACCAATAATATTGCGTTTATTTGGTGTAAAAACAGGTAAAAGAGTATGGATGAATACAACCGACATTACTGAATATGATATGGTGCAGATAGGCGATGATACTGCTCTTAATGAAGATTGTGGGCCACAAACGCATTTGTTTGAAGACAGAGTAATGAAAGTGGGACCTATAAAAATAGGTAAAAGATGTAGTATTGGTGCAAGAAGTATTATTCTTTACGATTCTGAAATAGGAGATGATGTAAGTATTGATGCACTTTCTTTAATTATGAAAGGAGAAAATTTACAATCAAATACTTATTGGGCAGGTAGCCCTGTAAAACCTGTTTAGAGTAATGGAAATTACAACCTACTTTTATAAATATAATTGTTGTTCGTTTTATTTAAATCAATCTAAATGAATAAGATGATATTAGTATAAAGTAAAAAAACCTTTTACTTTATACTAATATCATCTTATTCATTTATAATAACCTATTTATTACTATAAATACTATCCATTATTTTCTTTGCAACAATTGGGCGATAATGTGAATTTTCGTAATAATTATAAATGTTGTTTGTTATTTCATTTATTCCGGAATAGTCATATACATTGCTTTGTCCAAATATTTTATATAGTACTTTTAAATCTGTAGTATCAAATTTGTATTGGTCGTAAAGTGGGTTTATTACAATGCGATAGATTGTTGAATCTGCATCTAAGATTTTCTTTATATTTATAAACAGTTTCAATTGTTCTTCTTTAATAGTTTGAAGTGAGTATTTTTGAATACTATCTCGTTTTTTAAATACTTTCATCCTAGGTTTGTAAAATGCATCTCTATCATTAGCAATTTGTGCTTCTTGTTTTGGTAAACTTATTTCATTTATCGACGCATCATATTGTATTGATTCGTCATATAGTTTGTTGTGCCGTACTGTTTTTATGTAAGCAACAATAAAATTGAGGTCGAAAAAGGATTTTAAACATTCTAATTGGAAATCAAAATTACTTTGTCCGGACAATAAAGGGTGTTTTTTGAAAAGATTAGCTGACCCGTTATTTTCAACAACCTTACATGTACTTTGGTCTATAATAATAAGTGCGTTCTTAATTTTAATGCCTTTATTATTTAAGAACTGAAATTTCTTTTCAATACCGTATAGACTTTCTGCATTAGCTTCAAAATGGTAACAATGTTTAGAATTAATGTGAGTTTGCCAATCAGATACATGATAATTTAAAGATCGAGAATTTCCAAATATATATGAATCATATTTATATTCATTGTAATTATTTAAAAATGTTTCAGTAGAAACATAATCCATATTTAATTGTATATTTTGTACTCCTTCTTTTGGTAAAAAGCTATTATAATGATATATAACTTTAAAAGGGTCGCGACAAATATATATTAATAAAATTAATAATATAGGTATTGTTGCTAAGAATAATTTAAAAAATATTTTTTGCATTTGTTAAAATTGAAAATAAATAAATTGATGTTTTTCATATACACCTAAATAGATTAGAGCAAAAATACCGGAATAATATAATGACCATCTAAAAAATGCTGATTTTTTATCAAAAGTTTCTTCCATCCGATATTTAACTTGTATTATATGTGCAATTTCTAAAAATAGAATACATGCAAAACAAGGAAGTAGTACGTCTAAAAAATCAGGAATATTTAAAAAAGTTGTTTTCTTTGTATGTATTACTTTTATAATTTCTGAAGGTATATAAAATATTTTATTTACAATATAAAAGGCATCTTTAATATTATTTGCTCTAAAAAATATCCAAGCGAAATCTACTAGGATAAAAGTAGAAATTACATTTAATAAATTATTTAAATGTCTATTGTTTTTAATTCCTGTTTTTGTTGCGAAAAAGTCTCTATATTTTTTTGTAAATAGAGCAAATATTAAATAAAAACCATGCAATGCTCCCCAAATTATGAAAGTCCAATTGGCACCATGCCAGAAACCGCTTACCAAAAAAACAAAAAACAAATTAAAATACATCCTTGGTACAGAAACTCTATTTCCCCCCAAAGAGATATATAAATAATCTTTAAACCATGTAGAAAGTGATATATGCCATCTTTTCCAAAACTCTGAAATACTTCTGGAATGATATGGTTTATTAAAATTAGTCATTAAACGAAACCCCATTACTTTGGCAGTTCCTATTGCAATATCAGAGTAACCGGAAAAGTCGCAAAATATTTGGAATGCAAAGAAGAAAGTACCAATAGCAAGAGTAATACCTGAATAATGGGTTGGTTTATTAAAAATAGCATCTGTGGCAATGTTTAATCTATCGGCAATAACAACTTTTTTTAGTAATCCCCATAAAATCAACCGCATCCCCTTTGAAACATTTTCATAATCTAATTGATGATGTTCATAGAACTGATGTATCATGTTCTGAGGTCTTTCAATAGGCCCTGCAACTAATTGGGGATAGAACATAACATATAGTGAATAAATCCCAAAGTGTTTTTCAGCTTTTTGCTTCCCTCTATATACTTCTATAGTATAACTCATTGCCTGAAATGTATGAAAAGACAATCCTATGGGTAAAACAATATTTAATAGTGATAAAGCATTCGCCTTATTTGTTAAATGTAATGCTTCATTTATGTTTTGTATAAAAAAATTATAATACTTAAAAACTGCTAAAACACCAACATTTGCAAAAATGCTCATAATCAAGAATAGTTTCTTCCTTTTATCAGTAGCATTTTCAATCATTATACCTGCAATATAGTCAATAATAATAGTTAAAAATAAAATAAATATATATATAGGAATGAAATACATGTAAAAAATACAACTTGCTACCAACAAATGAAACCAACGAAATTTATGCGGTAACAAAAAGTAAATGATTGTAACTATAGGAAAAAATAATAAAAATTCAAATGAATTAAAAAGCATAGCTGTTTATCGAAAATATTTGAACGCAAATTTATTTCAATTTAATTTAAATACAATAGTAAAAAAGTATTAATAATTTATATTTTATAAATAGTTTTTTAATATAAACACATAATACATGTATATTATGTGTTTGTTATTGATAATATATTTATATTTATTTTCAATAACTGACTACAAACAGCCAGTCCATATCCAAATAAATGATACGGCTTATGTAGTTTTATGAATAATTAGTACTTTTAACGGCTAATAAGAAAGTTGAAACGCTTACTTTAGATTTTATGTTTATGAAATCTAAGTAAATTTTACAAATGTTTAGCTACTGATAATTTTGTTTGTGGAATTATTAATATTATTCAGAAACCAAAGACTAATTTTGCACTTACATTTTAAAACAAACACAGTGAACCAATTTCTTACAATCAGTTTTTCTTCTATTGCCGCTGCAATTCATAATTGGCTGGCATTAAGTATTCCCAACGAGACTTTAGTAAAAGTGATTGACCTTACTATTACAGGTGTACTATTATTAGGCTTTTTGGTTATTTTATGTTTCTTTTTGGGCTATATGGAACGTAAAGTTGCCGGTTTTATGCAGGCTCGTTATGGACCAAACAGGGTGGGTCCTTATGGTTCGCTACAAATTGTTGCCGATACAGTGAAACTCTTGTTTAAAGAAGGACTTACACCAAAAGCATCCGATAAATTTTTGTTTCATTTGGCACCGGTTATTATTGTTGTTGCTTCCTTGTTGGTGATGGCTCCTATAGCCTTCGCAAGCAATTTTCAAATTTGGGACATCAGTATAGGTGTACTTTATATGTCTTCCGTATCTTCTATAGCTGTAATAGGCATACTTATGGCAGGTTACAGCAGTTATAATAAATATTCACTTTTAGGTGCTATGCGAAGTGGAGCACAAATAGTTAGTTACGAATTGTCGGTTGGTTTATCATTAATTGCAATTGTAATATTGTCGGGCAGTTTACAATTATCGCATATTGTAGAAAGTCAGCGAGATGGTTGGTGGATATATAAAGGACATTTGCCTATAATAATTTCCTTTGTAATATTTCTTATTGCATCAACTGCCGAAATTAACCGTGCTCCTTTCGACCTTGCCGAAGCTGAACAAGAACTTACTGCCGGTTTCCATACTGAATATTCAGGTATGAAGTTTGCCATGTTTCTGTTAGCTGAATATATTAATCTGTTTGTGGTATCTGCAATTGCTGCAACCATATTCTTTGGTGGCTGGATGCCTTTTCATCTTGGGCATTGGGAGGCATTTAATCACATAATGAATTTTATACCGGGTTTCATTTGGTTTTTTGGTAAAACATTTTTTATCATATTTATTATTATGCAATTTCGCTGGACATTCCCACGCTTACGTGTAGATCAATTATTAACCCTGGAATGGAAATATTTGCTGCCTATAAGTATGGTAAATACGATTTTGGTAACGGTTATGGCGATTATGGGTTGGCATTTTTAGTAAGAGATATTTACTTTTTATGTAATTAAAATAAAATAGTAAGATGTAAGTCTAACCATATTTAGATTAAATTTGATAAATATTTAAAAAAAGACTACAAGGAAAATTAGCAACAAATGAAAAAAAATATTATAAAATAGGGTAAAGAAAAATGTTATAAAATATTATATTTTATTAATATTAGTTCAGGTATTTTAGAAGAAAACACAAGCATATTGTTTAATTTTGTAAAAATATTTTTTATGAATATTGAATTGGAAAGAAAACATATTATTGAAGAATTAAAACAAGTAAATGAAGAGTGGGTATTGAAAGTAATTAAAAGGATATTAGGTTTAGATGAAAACGATGAAGTATCCCCATATCATAAACAGGTTTTATACGACAGAATCAATTCTTTTGAATCGGGTAATGCTCATACTATTAGTTTTGATGAAGCGAAAAAACGTTTATTAATAAAAGAAAACAAACAACCATGTTCTTAAAAGATTATTTCACTACCATATTTAAATCAACAAAATCCTTATTAACGGGGATGAAGTTGACAGGTTATTATTTTACACACCCTAAAGAAATAAAAACGGAGCAATACCCCGACAATCGTGCTACTTTAACTATGTTCGACCGATTTAAAGGCGAAGTTGTAATGCCACATGACGAAAAAAACGAACATAGGTGTACCGGATGTCAAGCTTGCGAAATTGCTTGCCCTAACGGAACAATAAAAATAATTACGAAACAAGAATTACAACCGGATGGAAAAAAGAAGAAAGCAATTGATACCTTTGTGTATCATTTGGAACTTTGTACAATGTGCAATATGTGTGTAGTAGCTTGTCCAAGTGATGCTATTAAAATGGCTCAAACGTTTGAACACAGTGTTTATGATAAAAAATCGTTGAAGAAAGTTCTAAACAAACCGGGCTCTAAAATTATGGAAGGTGTTGAATAAATATATTTTTGGTGATTTATGAATATTGAAACAATTAGTATATTGTAATTAAATTTATAAATCATTGCTTAGTAAATAAAATTAATAATAAATTACAATGAATGCATCAGTAATAATTTTCTATATAATTGCAGCAGCCATAATTGGTTGTGGGCTATTAGCAGTTACATCTCTCAAAATTTTCCGTTCTGCTGTTTATTTGCTGTTTTCATTAATTAGTATAGCAGGCTTATACTTCTTTTTAGATTATGAATTTATAGGTGCTGTACAAATTGTAGTTTATGTAGGTGGTATTGTGGTATTAATCATTTTCTCTATATTTTTAACACAAGGGTCTGGTGGGCTTATGAAAAAGCCGGCTTTAGGCAGAATGGTTTTTGCCGGCTTAGCAACCTTATTCGGTGCAATACTTACCTATATGCTTATAAATAATCAACTATTTATATCAAGCAATAAACAAGCTATTGCCCCAAGTGTAGAAAACATAGGGGCTCAAATGCTTAGTACTACAGAGCATGGTTATATTTTGCCTTTTGAAGTAGTAAGTATGTTATTGTTGGCTGCTATGATAGGTTGCATTGTGATAGCAATAAAAGTTAAAACTCCCGAACTGAAAAATAGTGTAGACACAAAAGACATTGAATACCGTGCGGCAGATAACCTTACAATTGAAAACAAGGATATAAAAATAGTTGTATGAACGAAATAGGATTATCACAAGTATTATTTGTGAGCTGTGCCTTGTTTTTTATAGGCATTTATGGTTTTTTAACACGCAGAAACATGATTACCATGTTAATGTCGGTAGAATTGATACTTAATAGTGTAAACATAAATTTTATAGCATTCAATAAGTATTTGTTTGCCCATAAATTAGACGGTTTATTCTTTACATTATTTATTATAACAATAGCTGCCGCAGAGGCTTCGGTTGCAATAGCCATTATTATTAACTTGTATCGCAATTACCACACTATTGATGTGGAGGAAGTGGATACCATGAAATTTTAAATTTATGATTAGTACATCATTGATAGCACTTATTCCTTTATTACCCATATTTACATTCATATTTATTGCTCTATTCGGTCGTAAATATATGCCTGCCTATTGTGGTGCATTGGGTACAATCTCTATTGGTACTTCGTTTCTATTAGCCCTAAAAGTAGCATTCGACTATTTTACTATCGAAGGTAAAAAAGATGCCGCAGGTATGCTTACCGATACCTACCATCAAATAATACCTTTCAAAATTACATGGTTGCAATTCAGCCCTAATTTATCTATAGATATTGGTATTCTATTAGACCCTATTTCTATAATGATGATTGTAATTGTAACCTTTATATCACTAATGGTACACTTTTATAGTTTAGGCTATATGAAGGGCGAAGAAAGATATGCTACTTATTATTCGTTTTTGTCGCTCTTTACGTTTTCAATGTTAGGTCTGGTTTTATCATCCAATATATTTCAGATATACATATTCTGGGAATTAGTAGGGGTATCTTCATTCTTATTGATTGGCTATTATTTTGACAAACCATCGGCAGTAGCAGCGAGCAAAAAGGCTTTTATTGTTACTCGTTTTGCAGACCTTGGCTTTTTAATAGGCATTTTGGTACTTGCTTATTATTCGCAAACTCTTGATTTCCAAACGCTGATAAAATGCCTTACAACAGATACACCTCAACATGCTAATATTGTAGCAGCTTCGTTTATGGGTGCTTCTGCATTAACATGGGGTCTCGTTTTAGTGTTTATAGGCGGTGCCGGTAAATCGGCAATGTTTCCGCTACATGTATGGTTACCCGATGCCATGGAAGGCCCAACACCTGTATCTGCCTTAATACATGCTGCAACAATGGTTGTAGCCGGTGTTTATTTGGTAGCAAGATTATTTCCGGTGTTTTCGCTATCGTGTCCGCCGGCATTAGAAATTGTTGCTTGGGTGGGTATCAGTTCCTCTCTATTTGCTGCTATTATTGCATGTACACAAACCGATATTAAACGGGTTCTTGCCTATTCTACTATGTCGCAAATAGGTTATATGATGTTTGCATTAGGCGTGTCGGGCTATGGTGGCGAAAATGGATTGGGTTATATGGCATCTATGTTTCATTTGTTTACACATGCTATGTTTAAAGCTTTACTTTTCTTGGGTGCGGGTTCGGTAATTCATTATGTACATAGTAATGAAATGAAAGATATGGGTGGACTAAAGAAACTGATGCCAATAACACACATTACGTTTTTAATTGCATGTTTGGCAATAGCTGGTATTCCTCCTTTTGCAGGGTTCTTTAGTAAGGAAGAGATATTACATGCTGCCTACCACGATAATAAAATCATCTTTGTTATTGCAATTGTTACTGCTGCCATTACCGCATTTTATATGTTCCGTTTATATTTTAATATTTTCTGGAATAAAGAATACCATGCAAGCACGCATAACGAACACCATAACACACATGATACGCATACCGAACACAGTAAAAATGCTCACGAAGCACCTGCTACTATGTTGATTCCTTTAGTAATACTGGCAGCATTGTCTGCACTTACAGGCTTTATACCTTTTGGTAAATTAGTATCATCAGACGGCAAAGCATTGATTACGGAATTTAATCCGGTCTTTTCTATTGCACCGGTATTATTGGCAAGCATAGGTATTTTTATTGCTTATGCTTTTTATAAAAAAGCGAACCCTAAAGCACTGCAAGTACAAGACAGTATTAAAGGGTTTTATGTTGCCGCCTATCATAAATTTTATATTGATGAGATTTATATTTTTGTTACTAAAAAGGTATTATTTAATTTAGTAGGTAAGCCCGCCGCTTGGATAGACCGTAATATTGTTGACGGACTTATTAATTTGGTTGCAAGCATTACCGAAATAATAGCCTTCCTTATTCGTAGAATACAATCGGGTAGGGTGCAGCAATATGCTGCCTATTTCTTTGCAGGTCTATTAGGCTTTGTATTATTGTTTGTTTATTTGTGGAAGTAGGTGGGTGGGGTGGATTACATCTTAAACTGGAATTAAAATTAAATATATTTCATTTCTTTGTGTTTCAATATTTATTTTATAAAATAAATATAATAATATATGAAAAATATCAATAAAAATAGTGAGCTAATTGAAAAGATGCTTTCAAAGGGTACTGTTAGTGCAGACTTAAAAGACTTTAACTTAAGCAACGACCCTTATTTTATTAAAAAAGCTGAAGAAGCAAAAAAATTTGTAGATAAAGTAGGATTTCCAAAAGAGTTTATGGAAACAAAGTAATATTTATTTGGTTTGAATATCTATTAAACATGGTTCATTACAACAAAAAACGAAAGCAATGTTTGTTTAAGTTATTATTTAATAATAATGTTAGATGAAACACCAATAGGATGCTTGCAAATTAGTTCTAAGCGGACGCTTAGAACAGTATGGGTGTTTTTTGGGGATGTGTAACACTTTTGAGGTATGGAAAGACTGGAATGTTATGTTGAAAATAATACCTAAGTGTTATTGAATATATTCCATGAAATGCAATTCAAAATACCACCCCTTTTTGCAACATCATTTGATTCAATGGGTACAATCGTTTCTCTTTTGAAAATATCTTCTAAAATTCTTATTGCTTTTTCGTCGAAAGTGCTTTTGAATGTAGGAACAACAATTGCTTGTTCCATTTGAAGATAGTTCAAATAAAGCCCTTTGGCACTTGTTAGGGTAGAGTCATCTGCCGGATTATATGGTAATTCTAACCAATCAAGTCCGGCATTATGTAAAGACATTCTAAAAGCACGTTGATATTTTGCATTTTCCTTTGAATAATCATTAATAAGAACTGTCTTGTTATCAATAAACCGAACCATTCCGTCAACATGACCTGTAAAGTCATATTTATTCCATGGGACAAAAAAGATTTTATCCACTTCAAAAAGATTTTTCAATTGTTTTATTAATTCCTTTTCAGAAATTTTCTTGTTTTCATGAAAAACTTTATCGCACATTATAACTGTATCATTTGTTTTAGAGATATTTCCTCCATCAACTAACAAATCTGATTTTAGTAGTGACCATTGGTTTCTTTTAATGCTGTTATAAATTTTATCAACAACAGGAATATCTTCAGGATATATGTTTAAATAATCAGGTTTGTATTTAAACTGAATAAATCTATTTTTATTAATTTGAATAGGCATGAAATCAACTGCCCAAATATCTTTGGTGTTGGGTAATAGGTCAAAATCAATCTTTAATTCTTGCAATAGTTTTTCAAACCTTTTATAGAATTGAGGAAGTTTTATAGGTAGTACGCCGGATAGGTAAAGGAAGTTTGTTGAGTTATCTGGAATCATTATTAAGGGTTTAATAACTCTTTATACTTAGTTTTTCTATATGTTATTGTATTCCCATTTGGGTTGTTTTTTCTATAATTCTTGTATTCTTCTGCTAGTGAAATTGAAATACTTGATCCACTTGAGGGAGAAAGTAAAAAATGAAATTGGATGTTATTTTCTTCACAGTGTTTTTTAATTTCATCAACTTTTCCCTTCATATTAGGAATATCTGTCAATGTTGAGCGTGTTATACAAACCATTCTAATTTTTTTTAATTTTTTGATTTCATCAATTATATTATACCAAACTTTTACTTTTGAATCAAGGTATTTATCATTATAATTATTTTCTTGACCTAACTCAACTTCCACTTCTGAAATTAAATCAATAAAATTAATGTGATTTATATGCATAAACGTAAGTTTTTCTTTTACTGATTTGCCTTTTAAGGTGCCTGTGCCTTTTGGAAATATTTCTGGCAATATCTCCCATAAAAAATTGTGTTTTCTGCTATAGAAAAAATCAGCATCGTTTCCGGCAGTATCAGGATTGAAAGTCCCAACAATTAATATTTCTGTATCACGGTTTATTTCATGAGTAGAAAATTTATGTTTAATTATTCTTTTGTCCATAATTTTGTATTAAAATTCTAAGTTAATATATTAGTAATAATCCTTTAAATCTACAAAATATTTGTTCGTTCTTTATTCAATCAGTTTTTTATTTTTTTATTCAGTAACATTTATAATTGTTTATTTACTTGCACTAATGATTTCATCAATAATATCATCATCCAATAAATTTGTAAGTGATAATGCATAATGATCGAGGTATTTTACTCCTTTTTCTTTCAAAAGATTAATCAAATCTTCCGGATATATATACATTTCTTCGCCATTCAATTCAATATTAATTTCGAATGTCCTATAATGAGGCGTTTCCGCAAGATAATTTTCTCCTAATATTCCAATTAAACCTATTATTTCAGGGTTATCATTTACAAATCTCAAATCCTGCAAAATATTTTCAATGGTATCAATTTTTTTAAGAAAGATTCTATTATAGACGAAAATTGTGTATTCGTGTGTTAATATTTTAAGTTCAGGTAAAATCTTAAATGCGTTTTCACCATTTTCTATCGCATCTTTTAACGTTTGAATGTCAGTTTTTGCATTAGCCAAAAGGTACATAGTTGCAGAATTTTTAAGGCTATCAATCGCAAATAATATATCGCTTTTATTAGGTATATTTTTGAATTGTATAATCTCTAAATAATCAGGGTCTATTGGTAATCCAAAATTTTGCAAAATTTCATTTTCTAAGTCAATTATTTTTTCAAATAATATTCCATCTTCAGAAGGTCCACCTACCTCTCTTAAAGCATTTTGAAAGTCAGCAAGTTTCTTTAACGCTGCATGAATGTTTGTTGCGTGCTGATATTTATTCATAAAAATATTTTGATTAATTTTTT
>CAIYTT010000153.1 GCA_903929195.1 uncultured Bacteroidota bacterium | reverse complement strand
CCAATACGAGCTTTATTTTAGGCAAATAAATAGAATAAATATTTATTTTGATTTTTTTAATATTTTAATAATACATAATTTATATATAATTGATTATATGTAGAGTAACTAAAAAATATTACATCTTATAAATGACTTATAGTGCTATAAGAAAAATAAATAGTAGCAATTGAATGTATGTACATATATTTGCAACATCATTTAAAAAACAAAGTACATGAAAAAATTAGTATTATTAGCAACAGTTGCAGGTTCTGCAATGTTATTTTCTTTCCGTCCGGCTCCGGCAAGTGTATGGAACGTTGATAAAGCCCATTCAAAATTAGGCTTTACAATCACTCACATGATGATTTCTGATGTTGAGGGTTCTTTCAAAAATTTTGATGCTAAAATAACAGCGCAAAATGATGACTTTACCGATGCAGTAATAGAAGTTACAGCAGATGTAAGCACTATAAGCACAGATAATGAAAAAAGAGATGCACATATTAAAACTCCTGATTTTTTAGATGTATCAAAATTTTCTACTCTTACTTTTAAAAGCACATCGTTTAAGAAAAGCGGTAAAAATTATAAGATAAAGGGTAATCTTACTATGCATGGTGTAAGCAAACCTGTAGAATTGGATGCTGTTATAAGAATGGGTAAAAATATGAAAGGCGAACCCGTTGCAGGTATGAAAATTACAGGTAAATTGAACCGTAAAAATTTTGAAGTAGGTTCTGCTACCCCTGCTGCAATGCTTAGCGAAGAAATAAGCATAATTGCAAATGGCGAATTTTCTAAAAACTAATTATAAGAATTTAGGTTTGTGTGTTAGTGTTTGGTTTAGTTTTGATTTGGTTTGAATGACGGCTCCTTAATGGAGCCGTTAATTATTATATAAACACATACATCGCGGCGTAATACTATTTAGTGTACAATATTTGCTATCTATTACGTGTTTTTTTGGTAAATTATACTTTCCTACCTTTGGGTTATAAAAATAAATTTTTTGGCAGATATTATTCAATTATTATCTAACCACATTTCGAATCAGATAGCAGCAGGCGAAGTTATACAAAGACCCGCCTCAGCAGTAAAAGAATTGATGGAAAATGCAATAGATGCCGGTGCTACCGATATTCAATTAGTAATAAAAAATTACGGAAGTGATTTAATTCAGGTAATTGACAATGGGAAAGGTATGAGTGCTACCGATGCCAGAATGAGCTTTGAACGACATGCTACATCTAAAATAAGCAAAGTAGAAGATTTATTTGCTATACGCACTATGGGTTTTAGAGGCGAAGCATTAGCATCTATTGCTGCGGTAACACAGGTAGAACTAAAAACACGCCAAAAAGATAAAGATATAGGCACAAGAATAGTAATAGAAGGCACTGAGGTAAAACTTCAAGAAGCTTGTGTTACAAATGCCGGGACGAATATAATGGTTAAAAACCTTTTTTTTAATGTGCCTGCACGCCGCAAGTTTTTAAAAAGCCCGGGTACCGAGTTACGAAATATACAAGATGAATTTACACGTATTGCCCTTGCTTACCCCGAAATAGCCTTTAGGTTCTGGCATAACGGTTCAGAACTTTTTCATTTGGATGCCGGAAGTATAAAAACAAGAATTATAGCTTTATTAGGTAATCATTACGATAAAAAATTAGTTCCGGTAGAAGAAAAAACCGATTTGCTGAATATTTCGGGGTTCATAGGTAAGCCGGAAGCCGCAATACGGACACGTGGCATGCAGTTTTTCTTTGTAAACGGACGGTTTATACGCAATACCTACCTTAACCATGCCATTTCTACCGCTTTCGATGGTTTGATTGATAAGACAGCATTTCCTTTTTATGTTTTGTTTTTTGATGTGGACCCCAAACATGTAGATGTAAATGTACACCCCACAAAGCAAGAGGTAAAATTTGAAGATGAGCGAATGATGTATAGCTTTTTATTAGCAACAGTAAGGCATGCATTAGCACGAAATAATATTGCCCCTTCACTTGACTTTACCTTAAATGCAGACATACAACACTTAGCATCAGTTGAAAAACCACAAACAGAAACGGATAGAGCAAATACCCAAAACGGCTATTTATTTAATGTGTTTTCCGACAAAAATCAGGCTCACGTAATAGAGCGAAAAGACAGTTTAAAACAATGGAAAACACTTTATGAAATAGCAAAATCTCCTATTTCTGTTTCGCCCGAAGATGCTAATAGCCAGCACTTACCACTAAATAATTCGCAGCCATCTCTTATTAATACCGCTGATAATTCTTTTAGCACCAATACGGGTAACATGTTAATGATACATGGCACTATGCTAGCTACTACCGTAAAATCGGGTATGATGCTGATACATATAAAACGGGCCCAAGAACGTATCTATTACGAAAGACTACAACGTAGATACCAAAATAAAAATGTACCATCGCAGCAATTGCTTTTCCCTACCTCATTCGAATTAGCACCTTCTGATGCTCTTTTGCTAAGCGATATATTGGCAGACTTGTCTCGTATTGGGTTTGAAATTTCTTCTTTAGGAAAAAATACGTATGTAATACAAGGTGTGCCAATGGACATGCCTGCCGGAGAAGAAAATAACATTATTAATGAGATATTAGATAATTTAAAGCACGAATCTACGGATGCATTTAACCAAAGAACAGATAAAATACTTATAAATATTGCACGCCGTGTAACCCGATATTCGTCTAATCTCTACCAGCCCGAAGAGCAACAGGCATTAATAGACGAGCTATTTGCCTGTAGCCAACCGGAAATGAGTACCGATGGCAAAAAGGTATTTATTATGATTAAACAAGACGAATTAGAAAAAATGTTAGATTAGAAGATAGCATAAATTACATACTATTAGTTGATGTATATAGAGCTATGCCTTGTTTTAAATAGCCATTTTTTAAATGCTATAAATTAGTAATGTATATATCGCAACTAATTTCTGTCATTTTCACAGTGACTGTATGGAATAAATGTTCCTTTTCCATTGGCGAAATATAGAAATCAATTTAATAAATAGTAATGGCATAGGTAACAGAGAACTACAATTTACATTAAAACACCACTTTAAAAGTATGCATATTATCGGCATAGTAGTAGCTGATAGTATAGCCGGCAAATTCGGTAATTTCTTTTACTATAGATAGCCCTAAGCCATTACCATCCATATTATTGGTATGCCGGTAAAACCTTACAAAAATATTGTTTTCATCTAATGCCGGGTTTATAGATGTATTAGAAATGAGTAGCTCCGTTTTTGTTAATTCTATTTTCAGTTCTCCGTTTTCAATATTGTACCTTATAGCATTATTTATAAGATTGCCAACAACTATCTCTGCCAAATGTTTATGAAATATCAATTTTACAGGCATCATATCTAATTTTATATGTAACTGCATTACATCTGTCAAGTCTGTCAGTTCCTTGCATTTTTCTTGTATTATGGTATCTAATTGCACCTCTTCATTTAGCTGAAACTGTTTATTCTCTACTTTTGTAAGCAGTAATAAGGATTGGTGCAATTTGGATAGTTTACGTACAGATTTTTCTATATCTGTAATATTTTCAGCATTTTGTTTTAAAATAGCTTCATTTTGCATTAAGGCATCTAATCTTAAACTTATTACCGCCAAAGGTGTTTGCATTTCGTGGGCTGCCTTACCTGTAAAGTTTTTCAATACTAAATAGTCTTTTTGCAATCTATCTACCAAACCGGTAATGGTTTGGTTCAGCAATTCAAATTCATCAATATTTTCGCTTTTCAGGCTAAGGTTATCGCCATCGGTAATTTTATAATTTTTTATTTTATGTATGGTTTGATAAAAAGGATTCCATAATTTTTTTATAAGAAGTCTGTTGGCAAAATAGTTTATGAGTAATATCAAAGCAATCATTGCAATCGTAATTACAATTATCAATTGCAATAAATCCTCCGATTCTGCCATTGGTTTATCTACAGTTACTAAGTAAATAGCACCGTTCGCTTTTATTCCAAATTGTAATTCCCGCCATTGTTCGGTATTCTTATTTACTGTCTTTGTAATTTTTAAGTAATTTGTTTGTATTATTTTATCGGTTAATACATAACTGGTTATTTCTTCATTTGTAGGCACAATTTCAGGTAACTGATTATGTGTCTTTACATAACCGCATATTTCTTGCTGTTCTGCTTTAAGCGTTTCATCAAGCTCTGACTGCAAAATATAGTTAAGCAAAAAATAAAAAGAACAACTACCTATTATAAATGTTATTATGGATGTAGCAATATTAAGTCTGTTATATTTAATAAATAACTTCATGGCTTACATGTGAGTTGAAAATTTGTAACCCATACCATAAATACTATGTAAATAATCGCCGGCACCGGCAAATACTAATTTCTTTCTTAGGTTTTTAATATGTGCATATAGAAAATCATAACTATCTACAATATCCATATCATCGCCCCATAAGTGCTGTGCAATAGAGTTTTTAGACAAAACTCTATTTTTATTAATAATGAAATATAGCAGCAATTCAAATTCTTTGCGTGTAAGTATTACATTTTTTGTATCTACTGTTACAATTTTGCCCGGCACATCAATCTCTATTTCTTCAAAAACCATTTTATTGTTGCCTTGCATATTTTTTCGCCTTATTATAGCAGCTATGCGCGTGCTTAGTTCGGGTAAATGAAACGGCTTAGTAAGATAGTCGTCAGCTCCTAAATTGAGACCATTAATTTTGTCGTCCAGTTCGTTTTTAGCAGATAAAATAATGATACCATCGGTTCTCTTATTTAATTTCAATGTTTTTACAATATCTATTCCATTACCATCCGGCAACATAATATCTACCACAATACAATCATATTGATATAATTCTATTTTTTCAATAGCTTCTTTATAGTTTTTAGCCCATTCACATAAATAAAACTCAGAAGTAAGGTACTGAACCATACTTTTTCGTAATAAATATTCATCTTCAATAAGGAGAATTTTCATAATTTAAATCGAAAATATTATTTTTCTAATACAAGAACCTGAAAAGAACCAGGTATCATTTCGGGTCTTGATTCTTTTGTTTTTGCAGGTGCAAAATCGGCAGTAGGTAAATAGATTTTATGGGTATGTTCGTCTATAGCTATTGTTCTTGCCCCTTTTTTTGTCTGCACATTTTCTAATACATCTATATCTTTTGGCGATTTTTCTCTTATTACTGTTAACGTACCATCGCCATTAGAGCTGAAAACCAATTTCAATTCAGCATCAAAAGCAACGCCATCGCAACCATCGCCAATGGGTAATTCTTTAATTATCTTACCCGTTGCCGCATCCATAACTATTAATAATTTATTACTGCAACCTGCAAACAGCCTTTTTGTTTTGGTATCTATAGCTAATCCCGATGGTTCTTCACCTTTACCTGTTTTCCATCTGTTTTTAATTGCAAATGTTTTTGCATCAACTACTACAATTTCATTTTTATCTTCTACGTTTATGTATATCAACCCAGAATTATTACTTACTGCTGTTTCGGGTTTGCCGTCTAAAAAAACGGTTTTTATTACCTTATTGTCTTTGGGGTCTATTATAGTTAAATCTTTACTTTTACCATTGCATACATAAATTCTTTTTGTGAAATCATCATACATAATAGCATCAGGATTTTCACCGGTTACTACATTGCCAATTGTTTCATTCGTTTTAAGATTGAATACGGTAAGATTATTCAGTTTACCATTACTAATATAACCTTTATTAAATTCTCTTGCAAACGCAATACCATGCACACCGGTTGAATCACCTGTGTTTTTATTAACTATATTTACCTGTGTTTGGTGCGAAACATATAAATTATCGCCTATAGGGCTTACTGCAATATAATCCCATCGGCCGGGGCTGGGTATATGTAACGTATTAACTAAATGGTAGCCGGAATGGGCTTTAGAAATAGATGTTATTGAAATTAAAAAACAAACTAAAACTATTTTTTTCATAATATCATTATTTGAATTTATTTTTTACATTCTAATTTGCCGTCATAAATAAGCTCTCCATTATTCATAATTCGGAAAATGTATATCCCTTTATGTAGTTCGGGTATATCTATTGTAGTATTAATTTCTCTTTTGTCAATTTGGCTTAAGGGTATATCAACAACTTTATTGGCATAGACATCGTAAAGTTGAAAATAACAATTAGAAAAATTTTCTTTCTTTAGCACTGCTTTTATTCCTATTTTATTTATAAAAGGATTAGGAGAAACGGTTACAGATAATAAAGGCTCGGGGAGATTTTGAATACCTGTACCACCTGCAAAATGAATATCTAAAATAGGATGTAGCTCTAAATTGTTAGGAGCAGCACCGGATACTCCGTGTGGAATATCAACAAAAGCAACACCGGTAACAACCACTGGAGGAATACTAACAGACAAAACAGTGCCGGTACCTATATTGGTATTCACAAAATTGCGACAAGCAATATATTCACTAACATGTGTAGAAAGAGCAGCTTGCGAACAAACAGGGTCTGGTATTTCGCCTACCATTGTATCTGTACCATTCGTAAGCTCTAAGTGATAATCATTATCGGTTTCATTCCGTTTGGCAATTACATTACAAACTACTCTGTATGTTGTATATTCTAAGCCTATAAAACGCGGAGTAGATGTACCGGCGCTTGGTGTAGTTAAAGCACAAAGAGCCGAGATTGTAGTAGTAATAGGTGTGTAGTGCACCGCAGCTGCATTACTGTCTGTCAATACCTTTACCGACCACCTTTCTGTGCCACCGCAAGTGGTTTTTTCTGCATTTTCGTTTTCAGTTTGTGCAAATACATGTAGAGAATTACTTAACAGATAGATTGCAACATATAATATCCTAAATGAATACTTTTTCATAGACACTTTCTTTAAAAAATAAATTAATAAAATGAATTAGCCTTTTTTGGCTTTTATAAATTTCCCGGCATTATCAAAAATAATATCCTTACCTTTTACCTCTGCTTCAAAATTAATAACACCATTAGGCAATTGCAATTTAGCTGCTTCTTTTATTTTTTCACCTTTATAATTTTTATTTAAATAGGCTACTGCTTCAGCAGGCAACTCTTTTATTTCTATAGCTTTTTCTGTTTCAAGCCAATTTCCCTTAGCATCAAATAATGCTGCCGATTTTATTCCGTTTTGCAAGTAATTCGCTTCATAGTTGCCATCTTCTTTCTCCCATTTTACACTTAAAACCTCACCGATTACATTTTTTTTAAAGGCATCTTTTACTATTTCAGGCACTTTATTATCGTTCAATTTTTGTGCGAAAGCCGGCAAACTAAGTACCATTATAACTGAAAGAAATACTTTATTCATAAAAAACATTATTTTTTGCAAATATCAAATAGAATTCTGTTTTGATTCTGAATTATTGAAAAATAATTTAGAGGCATGTTAATAAGTATAGAAAATTTTTTAGTCATACGTATAATTGCATTTTTACTGTACAGGAAATAGATTTAGCTACAGAAAAGATGGGGAATAGAATTGGTGTTAAAAAAATGAAGCAAAATTTTCAATTGTACTATTTTTATAATAAAAAAGAAATACAAACCCAGGTTTGGTGTCCCTAATTGCACAGTTTTTACAACGGATTAAAATAAAAGTCTATTATTAAAAAAGTGTTTTAAACAATAGTGACATTAATAAGAATACACCTTAAATGCCGGAATTAATAGAATTAATTAGGGAAACAAGCTAAAAGTGACTAATACAGGCAAATTTTGCTTCATTACCAACATTATTACCGTATCAAAAACTGAGGGTGGCTTTAGAAATTACAAAAGTACCTATTAAAAATCAACTAAAAACACCTATTATTCAAGACAAAAAATTTAGTTGCTTGGCAATGAAATTCTATCTAAAATGGTTATATACTTGCGTATCAAACCTTGGACACATAACAGGGTCGCGAGGATTTTTTCTATGGTTATATAATCCTTTTACAAACAAAGTAATCTCTGTAGCACCAGCTCCCGGTACTGCTGTTGCTAAACTAGAATTCGTTACATCATACGAAAAACCTAATGTTACATTCTCTATTTCAAATCTAATTGTTGGGATAATTGCATCATGGTACCTATAATAGGCTCCTATTTGCATTGCAAAATTGCTGTTCATTCTCGGAGGTCTGTTATGCCAAGTAAGTAACCCACCGAAAATAGCTTCCGTATAAGGCTCTTGGTAACTATAATTACCATGTAAAGATAAACCAGCTTGTTCACCCATATTAAAATGAATTCCTATATTAAATTCTGATTTTATTGGTAATTTAATTAATACCTGTGGGCCTGTAAAAACTTCAGTTGGGTGATTAAGGTGATAAACAGCAGCACCAATATAGTAGTTTGTTTTCCCTTCCATATCAAAAGAGCTGTTTAAACTTACGCCAGCACCTACATCGTAATTATGTAAATTGTAATAAGAAATATTTTCACCCGATGGGTTATTTCCGCTAAAAGACCTGTTTACATACTGCGAACTGAAAGTCATTTTACTCATATCTACAAATCTGGCAAAATAACCACCGCTAAGCCCTACTGATAAGTAAGTATAATGTTGGTCATCCATAGCTTTGTTATAACAGATAGCCGGATAAATTTCTTGCGAAGTAAAATCAATAGCACCGGCTTTATCATAGGTAATACCCAAACCGAAACTAATATAATCAGCAATTGTTCTATTTACTAAAATGCGTGTTTCTCCGCTAAGAGATACCGTGTTATAAGGCGTTGCAACAGCAGCCCACTGATTTCTGTAATCAATTCCTACTTTATATTCACCACTAAAAATGCCTGTAAGAGCAGGATTCCGTAAAGTGGAAATATCATAAAACTGAGAAAAGTGTATATCCTGTGCTTTACTAACCCAACTGATAGCCGAAAGAACAGAAGCACATATAATAAATAAATATTTTTTCATTACACAATTTTTATTATATTATCTTATTAATGAAATATCACCACTAAACTTAAATGGCTCACCTAATTCGCAATAAATGGTTGCAATGTAAACAAAAACATCCGGTTCTACTATTTGTCCTTTATATGTTCCATTCCATCCGTAACTTGGGTCGTTCGCAGGTACATTTTCCGTATGGAAAACTTCCTCACCCCATCTGTTATACACACTAAAATTCTTAATTAGGCCAAGCCCTTTACCACTTACAAAGAAGATGTCATTATTTCCATCACCATTTGGTGTAAATGTATTCGGTATAAATACTTGACTGTTATCGCATACTAATATTACCCTTACACTATCCTCAGTAGTACAACCATGAATACTGGTAACTGTAACTGTATATACTGTAGTAACAGTAGGTATTGCAATCGGGTCGGAGCAATCGCTGCAATTTAATGTTTCTACCGGTCTCCATTCATAACTCTTTATTGCCAAACCGTTGCTTACTATTGCCGACAACTGTATTGCAGAACCGGCAATAATTGTTTTTGTTGTAGGCACTAATAATGCCGGGTATGGCACAACTGTAACAGTTGTGTATCTAACAGCCGAGAAACAGGTATTTTCAAATATTTTTACTGCATAGGTAGTTGTAGCCGGTGGAGTTGCAATCGGGTCATATAATGTATCATTATTTAACCAATGTGCAGCAGTCATACTAATAGAATCTAACCATTGGAAACTTGCCTGTGGTTTATTGGTACCTGCCCAAATCCGTATGCTCTGCCCAACACAAATAACCGTATCCGGACTAATAAATGTAAGTGAAGAGTCTAATACCGAAACCGGTACATTTATTGAATCCGTACAACCATAAATGGAGGTTGCATATAGTTTATAAATAAGGTTTGCAGTATCATATACTATCGGATTTACGATAGAGTCATTAGAAATGAACACATTAGGATACCATCTCCAAGTAGTAGTAGGCGTATTTGTAACAATACCGGTTACCATTTTGCCGGGTTGTCCTTTACATAACACAACAGAATCGGGAGTATAGGTAATAATAGGTAATGGATTTACTACAAGTGTAAAAAATCCGGTATCGGGGCAATGTGCCAAATCCTGTGCTATAATTCTATAATGTTGTGTTTCTAAAGGACAAGCATTTACCGTATCACACTCGGTGCAAGACAAACCTGCACCCGGCGTCCATACATATAAACCGTCATAAACACCTGTTGCATAAAGTTTAGTACAATTACCAATACAAATACTGTCGGCACCATGTATTACCACTCTTACATTAGAATCAATTGCTACTCTTACAGTAGTATCTTTACTACAACCATGTATAGAAGTTACCGTAACAGTATATATGGTAGTTACCAATGGGTTAGCCAAGGTAGTACTGCATGTAGGGCAAGATAGAGAAGCGGATGGAGTCCATAAATACGAACTAATAATATCTCCGGTAGCTGTTGCCCGAATGGTATCACCTAAATATTTACATACAATAGACGGATGATTTGTTGTTACTGTAGGGTAAACGAATGTACGTATTGTATCCTGCGGCCAATTGACTAATACAGGTGGACAACCGGTAGAAGAAACTAATAATTGGAACTGGTCGGGGTAAAAAATGACAGGTGCAGTATGATAGATGCGTGTATTACACTCATTTGTATTTGTAAAGGAAGTATCTCCTAGATTCCAAATAAAAGTTGCATGCGAACCTGTAGTATCATAACTAGGATGGAAACAGAATGTAGCTGAAAGCGGAGCACAGCCACTATCTGCGGAAACAGTTACCGTACCAGTAGGCCCACCGATATGCACCATTTGGGTATCATAACCTTTACAGCCCGATGCAGTACTATCAATTAAAATAACCTGATAATCACCGGCATAACGGAATGTATATACTAATGGCACATAATAAGAAGAGGTACCCCAAGTGGTATCATAATGAATAGAAGTATCTCTAATTTCCCATCTAAAGTTATAAGTTGTAGGTATTGTATAGTTACTACCTAAAATTATTAAACCCGGGCAAGCTGAACTATATGCACTTAATGCAAACGTATCGTGTATTGTTGCTACATGTATCACCCTACTTACGGTATCTACGCAACCTACCGGCATGCCTGTAGAACCAAGTGTAACTATTGCGGCAGTAACGGTATAAGTACCATTTGCAGTATAAATATGTGTTGGTGTTTGTCCTAAGCCTGTATTCCAAGCCGTGCCGTCAAAATTCCAAATATAAGAGCAATGACTATTGGTATCACTAAATGTATTGCTTAAACCGATACAAGATACAGAATCGGAAATTGTGAAATATGCATGGGGTTTTACTACTCTTACATGTGCAGAATCCCAGCTTCTACAACCTACATTATCTGTATCCGCAAGCACTATGGTATAATACCCTGTTGTATATGTAAGGGTAGTATCTCTACGACTTAAAGGTACCACTTGATTCCAGATATTGGTACCCGGATGATAGTTAAAACACCAGCCTCTGTGTGAAAGTGTTGCACCACCGGTCATCAGATTTGAATCTAAAAAAGTAACCGTTAGCGGATTACAACCTAAAGTATCAGAAAGATGTATGCCACCCTGAGGTCCGGAAACATGTATTACAATTCTTTCAAGCGAAGTAGTGTCGCAACCATACGCATTGCCTACTCTTAGTGTAACTGTATAAGTGCCTGCTGTTGTATAAGCATAGTTAAAACCGGTATCCGTTCTATAAAGAGTGTGTCCATCACCCAAATTCCATATATATTGACTATATAAGCCGAATGCATTAGAGTGAGCATGAAAATGAATGGATTGATACTTACAAACATTGGTATCCGATACATTAAATATGGCGCTATCCAACATTGGGTAAATATGTATTGGTATGGTATCTGTATTGGTACAAGTATGCCCCAGATTACTATCTACAAGTGCTACATAAAAGGTTTGCGTATCCGAAAAAGGCGTAAAAACATGTCTTATGCGAAATCCGGTTCCTGTTGTTCCATCACCAAAATCCCAGTGAAATCCGGTAGCACCAAAACCACTACCTGTAAATGAAAAAACTAATGGGCTATCACAACTTGGTGTAGATGCTGAAATTGTAGCAGAGGGAGGTCTCACATAGACAAAAGTATCTAATGTAACCGAACAACCGGATCTATCTAATAACAATACGATATTGTGCCTACCAATTGCAGTATAAGATACGGTAGCTGTATCTGTAGAGGCAGAGCTACTGCCTGCACCACCCAAACCTGTTCCCGCCAATGTCCAGATTTCAGAGGTACAGTTAGTGCAATGTGCTATAAAAGTAGCAATAGAATTGGGGCATAAGGAGTCGCCCGTCATTGTAACACTAAATGTGGGTGCCAAATTCCCTATTAATACACTATCTCTAAAATGGTAGGTACACCCGCCTACTGAATCAGGAAGATGATAATAGAAATTAATATAATCCCAACCGGTAGTACCCGTATAGGTATAAATGTGATATCCTAAGTCAACAGTTACATCAGGTGTGCCATCACCATAATTAATATGGTCCAAAATATAATGAGAACTTGTACCCGAACCAAAATAACTTAAATTAGTACTATATATAAAATGAAAAGGGGAATCAATTAAGGCACAACCAGAATCGGAACTGGAAGGGTCAATTGTCATTGTAAATACGGGGGAATCAATTTTTATAATATTGCTCAATGTAGTATCAATACTACAACTATTACTATCTCTTACATGTAAAGAAATAGAATAAGTGCCATAATTATGGAAAACATGACTTGTAGGGTTTATATAAGACGTATCTCTGTCGGTAGGATAGATACTATGTATATCACCAAAAATCCAACGTAAACTATCTATACCTACACCACCACCACTTACTGAAGTAGAGAAATGCGTTAATAAAGTTGGATGGCATTTATATACCGAATCAAAATGTATCCAATTAATTACCGGTCTAGGATTTATTACAAAAGGAATGGAATCAATACCATGGCAACCGGTATAAAAATTTATTTCGGAGTCAACCACATAATAAGTAACAGGTGTAGTTAAGCTATTATAAAAAACAGTTGAAGGGCTACTTGACGCAGAAGTAGAACCATTATTAAACCTCCAAAAACTTGTATTTCCACTTGATGAAGTTCCCGGTGAGCCAATGGTAGTATCAACAAATGTAACGGTAGAACCTGCACAAAACGTATCTGATGTAAATGTAAAACCTACTCTGAAATTCTGAATAAATACATCATGTATCCTTGTAAACGTATCTGCACAACCGGCAGGAGAATATACAATTAAGGAATCTCTAAAATAACCGGTCCCGGTAAAAACATGTGTTGGACTATCAAGAGTAGAATAAGAACCGGTAGTTGTAGTAGTTCCAAAATGCCACCTTACATGGCTTATAGTACCTGAACCGGATACATAATACGAACTATCATAAAAGTGAAGTGGTGTAGAAAGGTCGCAACCAATACTGTCGCGTGTAAAATAGGCTCTTGGTACTTCATCTACTGTTATGGTTTGTGTAGAAAAGCCCGTACATCCACAAGAAGATGATTCTAAAAGGGATACAATATGCACACCGGGGGTAGTAAACGTATAAGAACATCTTTCGCCGGTAAATGTAGTACCGTCAATGGTCCATTGCCAGCTAGGGGTGCAAGCACTTGAACCTAAAACAACTACACCGGAATCCGTAGTAGTATTTTTAAAATACATAGTAGTATTAGGGCATACCTCTGTAACACCTGCACCTAAACGAGAACTATCACTGAATGTAACTGTAGGCTGCCCAAAAACATGTACTGCACTGTCTATTGTATAAGTATATAGAGTTCCTGATGCGTCCCAAACATTTATGGTAACATTAAACCACCCATCTGTAGTGCCGGTTGTAGTGTAGTTATGATTTACAGGTAAAGTCAACAATGTTGTTACTGAAGAAGAGGAGCCATCGCCAAAAACATATTGAATACTGGTAATACCGGTACCCGTACTTGTATTGGTAAATGAAGCAAAAACGGAGTTACAAAAATTAGAAAGGATGCTTACAGTAAAACTAGGACTAACTGTAGCTTTACTGATAGCCGGTAATGCTAAAATAAAAGCAACAGTAAAAAAATGCCTTAAAATTCGTTTCATTCTAAAAATATTTATATATCTAAATAATTTATATCAATGCACCAAGTACTTTTTTATCCACAAAAGACAAAAAGAGGTTAAATTTACAAATAAAATCACAATAAAACAAATAAAATAATTATGCCTTTATAAAAATATATAATCTTATGGCTTATAAGAATTTAATTTGTATTTTACTTCAATCCCCTATTCTTATTTCTGATAAACCTTTGGGTTAAAAAATGCTTCTATTTTGCGTCTTTCAATTAATGGGCAATACTACTAAATTTCCTGTTTTAATACAATAAATAATTTGATTAAAAGAAATAATATTTTCTTATAATCATTAAGAATATTTTTTTAATCGTACCTTTGTTTTTAAAATTGGCACGTTTTTTACTCTAATTTTCGAAAATACAATCTTTAAAATAAAAGCCACATGAAAAGTATATTTTTTTGCATACTTACTTTTTTAGCTATTCCTTTTATTAGTAATTCTTTTGCTCCTAACCCTAATTTAGTTACAGCACACTATACTGTGCATGGTGTGTGCGAACAATGTAAAAAGAGAATAGAAAATGCATCGTATATTAAAGGCGTAAAAAATGCTACATGGACAAAAGAAACAGAGGATTTAACTGTTACTTATGACTCTATAAAAACCAATCCAGACTTAATATTAAAAAGCATTGCATCGGCAGGGCATGATGCAGATAAATATGTTGCTACAGAGGTAGATTATAATAAATTACCAAAGTGTTGCAAGTATAAAACAATAACTAAAAAACACTAATCTTCAATATTATGAAGTATTGGGTAAAAAAAACAGTCTTAATTTTTACTTTAATAATTGTTTCCTTATCTACAAATGCACAAGCATTAAGAAAAATAAGCGGAAAAGTTTTTACTAAAGAGAATACTAAAAATAAAAAAGATTATTTAGAAGGTGCAATAGTTGCTGCACCGACATCTATTTATGGCACACAAACAGACCATGAAGGTAATTTCATATTAGAATTACCCGATAGCATACCAACTATTTTCATTTCTTATACCGGCTGCAATACCGATACGGTAACACTTAAAAGTGGCGATAATACCTTAAATATTGAATTAGTACGCAATACAGAACTTAATAAATTTGTAGTTGTTGAAAAAATTAAATCAACAGAAATAGGCTTACATTCTATTATTAAAACAGAAACTATAGGAAAAGGGGAATTACTTAAAGCAGCATGTTGCAATTTAGGCTCCAGTTTCGAGACCACACCATCGGTTGATGTTTCTTTTACCGATGCTGTTACCGGTTATAAACAAATACGATTATTAGGCTTAGCAAGCCCTTATACCTTAATTACACAAGAAAACATACCACTTATAAGAGGTTTAGCTACTATAACAGGCTTAACATACACACCCGGTTCTTGGATTGATGGCATACAATTAAGCAAAGGCAGTGGCAGTGTTGTAAACGGATACGAAAGCGTAGCAGGACAAATAAATGTAGAACTTAAAAAACCATTTAGCGGTGAGCCGTTTTATTTAAATCTGTATCAATCATCGCAGGGTAATACGGAGGCAGACATCAATCTGAAACATAATTTCAGCAATCGGTTGGGTACTACCTTTTTTGCAGATATAAATTCGCAATGGATGAAAACAGATTTAAACAACGACCATTTTATAGACCAACCTTTAGGAAATCAATATAACCTATTAAACCGATGGATTTATAATTCGCCTTCCGGGTGGATGATTCAGGCGGGCATTCATTTTTTATACACAAAAGGTGTTGGCGGCTCTTGGTACTATGTAGCCGGCGATAAACAAGAACTCGGTATGCCTTGGGGTTATCAATATAATACTACCAGAATTGAAGACTGGGCAAAAATTGCAAAAGTCTTTAGTAGCAGAGACGAAACCAGCATAGGTTTGCAGTTATCGTCTGTAAATCACAACCAAGTAGCCGATTTCGGTACTCGCAATTATACCGGTTTACAAAATAGCTTTTATGCCAATCTTATTTTTCAAACCTACCTTTTTAATACCAATAATAGTATTAAAGCAGGTTCAAGTTTGGTTTATGACGACTTTAAAGAACAATTTTCTTATTTAATGTTTAATCGTACAGAAATTGTTCCCGGGGCATTTGCAGAATATTCTTATAACTATGCAGAAAAAATAAATATAGAGGCGGGCGTCAGGAATGACTATAATTCTATTTACGGAAATTTTATTACACCAAGATTACATGTACGTTATGCCCCCTTTAAACGAACAGTGTTAAGGGCTTCTATTGGCAGGTCTGAAAGAACAGCTAATATTTTAGCCGAAAACTTGGGCTTTATGGCAGGCAATCGTCAGTTTAATATTTTAAACCCCATACCCGGCAAAGCTTATGGCTTAAACCCCGAAATAGCTTGGAATAGCGGTGTAAACTTAACACACAAGTTTAAAAATGGTTATCACTCCGGTGTTTTAAGTATCGACTATTATTATACACAATTCCAGAATCAAGTAGTTGTAGATATTGACTATCCCGGATATGTTAATTTTTATAATTTAAATGGGATGTCGTATGCTCACAGTTTTTCTGTGCAATTAGATTATGAAATTGTACATAATTTAAATTTAAGATTGGCACACAGATATTACAATGTTATGTGTACCTATAATGGAATACTTGAGGAAAAACCTTTAGTACCTGCCAATAGAGCATTTTTAAATATTGATTATGAAACACACAACAAATGGCGATTTGATTATACAGTACAATGGATAAGTTCGCAAAGAACGCCGGGAATAATACATAATCATACAGGTGTTACGCAAGGCTCGCCCAATTATTCACCGTCATATATCCAAATGAATGCACAAATATCTAAAGTATTCAGTCCTAAATTTGAAATCTATTTAGGTGGTGATAACCTAACAAATTATATGCAGCATGATGCTATTATAGATTATGCCAATCCGTTTTCACGCACATTTGATGCCAGCATGATATGGGGCCCTATGATGGGTATAAATATTTATGCCGGAATGAGGTACAAGATTTTATAGATTAAGGGTTATTCTGAACTTATGTTATATCTCTACTATATTAGATTTAAAAAACCATGACAAATGTGAACCCTTTATGAAATCTTCCGGTTTCATTTTTCTTTTAGCGTTAGGGTTCGTTAGCTCGAAATAGAACCAATAGGGAGAAATATGAAACTGGAAGAATTTATGCCCTTTTTTTGTTTTTACATGAGTTAACGGGTGTACAGAGTATATCTTAAATATCTTTATGCCCGTATCTATTTTTGCAGGAATAATTTCCTCTTCTACTGCCGGAATATTATTAGTTGAACCATAAAATTTACTTATTAGATTACCCGTAATAATGCCATCGGTAAAAATAGATGCGTATTTTTTTGAGTCTTTAAGTATAACTACTTTTATTGAATCATAATCTATTGTAGTATCTGTTTTAGAAACATAAATTGGGTTATTATTATAAGTTTCCGGTTTATATTTATATTTAATAATAGTACGGTCATAATACCTATGTTCAAGCCTATACGATTTATAACCTCTTACCCAATGTTTCTTACCATTTATATCAGATGCTTGATATAATTTATAATGACAAGAACAGGTGGCTACCACAAATACAAAAAGAAATAAAACAGGTATTTTTTTTGAATTCATTTCATAATATATGTTGTAATAATTGTATAATATTTTTTATTAGGCTTATATATTTATCATTAAATTTTCTTTATATAATACTATAAGCAAAGATAAAGAAATATAAGTATTAAAACAATTACTGTAAAATTATATGGCATTGAAGATATAAGGTATTAAAAATGTTGTAATTGTTATTTTAACTACATTATATTAAAATATTTCACCCAAATTTATAAATACACCTTTCGACCCATCACTACCAAAACCATAATCTATAGCTACATTGGTATTAGAGAATTTATTAAATTTTATTCTTAATCCGGCTCCGTATCCTGCATAAATGCGTGCAAATTGGTTATTATTTTCTTCTGAAAACGACTCTATATTTGCAAAAACCACCCCACCCAACATACCGTTTTTCAAAATCCCAAAACGATATTCATTCTCATAATACAGCATATTTTTACTGCGAAATCTACCTTCAGTAAATCCTCTTCCTGTATTTGCGTAAGGGTCTCCACCAATATTAGGCAATAAAATATAGGGAGGTGCGCCGGAAAGTGTAAGCCAATTATAACTCCAAAATGCCAATATATTTTTAGACGTAAGTGGCAAGGCAATGTATTTACGAACATCAACTATTAAAGATTGCCAATTCTCAGAACTACCTAAGAATGTACTATTAGGTCTATAAATAAGATTAATAAAATCGCCACCGGGTGGATTTATAGAATTTCTACGTGTATCATATAAAAAGCTAAGCGTAGGTGCAGATGCAACTGCAAAATTAGATTGTTCGTTATAATTTTTATTGTATTTAATAAAGTCGGTAGAATTAGTAGGTGGGTTTATTTCTTTTATATTCCATATATAATCAAAATTATAGCCTATCCCAAAATACATTTCCGCTTTTATTTCCTTATAGCTAGTAGTATATAAACGAATATTTGAAAAATTAAGAATATAAGCGTTATTTACCGAAGAATAGCCGCCTAAGCCATACGTGTTTTGCGGAAAAACCAAATAACGCCAATCAGATTGAATATTATATTTGTTTTTATCTGTCCACAAATTTATTTGTAAGGGTATTAGTAATTGATGTAATTGGGTATAATTAAAACTACATTCAATACTGCTTTGGTTTGCATTTACATCTTTACTTGTATAAAAACCACCTAAAAACTGCAAGACAGCAGCGAATCCGGTTTGCAAACTATAGCCTACTCCCGGTAAAATTGCCGAATGTAAGCTTCCGGGTTCCGGTTTTGCTGTATCAATTTTTCTTACAACTTTATTATTTATTAAGGTATTACCAATATCAATAAGGTCTATTTGCTTTTTATATGTAGTATTTATATTTATTGTGCCTTCTTGAGCATGAACAAAAAATGCACATGAGCAATTAAACAGAAAAAAAGCTAAAAAATATTTAATGCTCAATTTTTATTCAAGATGTCTAAAAAAACAAGAATTGCAAGGTTGATTTGACCTTAAAATAGTTGAAAAGTTAAAAGACACATTACCAATTCATGCGTTCTTTTAGGTTAAATATATGTTGTGCATGATGTTTGCCATGCCAAGCATATAAGGCAAGCACTTCCCAAAGAGGAACAGTAGCATTATATTCAGGATGAAAATATGTTTTTAACCAATCTGTAGCTTGCATATTCTCCATTATAGCTATTAAACGGGTATGCAATGTGTGTATTAAAGTAACAGATATATTTACAGGTACTGTTTTTGAATCAATCATTTCTGCCCACTCCTTTTGGCTATAGGGTTTTATTGTAGGGTTATCTTCTGTAAGTGCAAGTTTAAATCTAATATATGCGTTCATGTGGCTATCAGCAACATGGTGTATCAGTTGTGCCACCGTCCAGCCACCATCACGGTAAGGTGTTTGTAACTGGTAAGTATCCAAATTTTCAATACAGGCATCCATAAGAAACGGTAAAGCTTTCATATCTCTAATCCAGTCTTGTATCATCTCCTCGCTATATTCCAATGGTTTTTCAAATTTTCCTATTGGGTATTGTAAATCTTGAATATTCGTACTCATAATTAATTTACGTTTGTATTATATAATTCGTTATAAAATGTTTTTTCTAAATTGGTAGGTGGAAACGCTTTTACTAATCTGGAATAATGATTACGTTGTGTAAAAAAATAGTCTAAAATATTATTACCATTCGTACAAACAAATACTACATCCGGCTCTGCATACTTTGCTTTATCCATATATAAAGATAAGTAATCTTCAATGGTATAACCTACATTCCCTGCATTTAATATTTCTTTATCCGGAAATCGTTGTTGTAATAAACTTGTAGCTATAAATTCATTATCAAGATACGGACTGTAAATTTGGGCATCGCCAATAAATAATATCGTTTGTTTCTTTTTAGGAAAACTTAAATTGTGGTTCATTCTTAAACCCTGTGCATTTACCTTTTGGTGATACGGCAAATTGCGTTCTCCATCTACAACTTCATTGGTATTAGGTGGTAAATCTCCAAAAATTTTTGGTCTTAGGGAATCTTTAAAGGTGTTTGTGTTGCGGTATTTTGAATATTTCACAATTAATTCTGTCAATAAATCTGCAATATATTCTGAGCCTTGTTTAGACCAATGGTTATCATCTGGTATTAAAGTAATATCCGAAGGCTCTTTGGTAGCAATAGATGGTGTTAAGTCTATACAATCTATATTTAATGCACTACATGTTTCTACTATAAAAGGGATTCCATACGTATTTGCTAAAGAAAGGGATTTGCCAACTTCCGGAGTTATAATTACTACAACAATTTTTGTACAATCGTTTTCTGTTTCAGATTTAAATTGTGTTAAGCTATGTTTATACCTATTTTGCAGTTCGGTATATAGCGTATTGCCATTTACTTGTTGCAATATTTCTTCGGTAGGTATTTTACTATATTTTTCATTTATAGACTTACGTTGTGCTTTAGACGCCATTTTTTCAATGTCTTTTGGCTCATAGGTACAACCTATATTAAATAACAGAAAACACAAAACAGTAAGTAGGAAATATTTATTATTAGAAAGACCAATAAATTGCGCGAAATGATTCATGTCTTCTATATTAAACTAAGTTTTTTCGGTTTACCGCCTACAATAAACCGAGTATATAATTTTAGTTTAGGCAAATCAAAATTACAACAAAAAACGTTAGTGTACCATTAATAACATTTGTAACTTTTCAAAATCGATGCAAATAAAAAAACAAACAAGTATTTATATACATACTATATAGATTGAAACTGACGTAAAAATCGTACATCATTTTGTGAATATAAACGTAAGTCATTTATTTGGTATTTTATTTGTGTCATACGTTCTACACCCATACCAAATGCAAAACCACTATATACTTCGGGGTCTATATTAAAATTACGTAGCATATTAGGGTGTACCATTCCGCAACCTAATATTTCAACCCAGCCGCTATGTTTGCAAAGATTGCAGCCCTTGCCACCACATACGGTACACGATATATCCATTTCGGCACTTGGTTCAGTAAACGGAAAATAAGACGGGCGAAAGCGAACTTTTGTATCTGCACCAAACATTTCGGTAACAAAATAGTATAATGTTTGTTTTAAATCGGCAAAAGAAACATTTTTATCAACATATAATCCTTCGCACTGATGAAAAAAACAATGTGCGCGTGCAGAAATGGTTTCATTTCTATAAACCCGTCCCGGGCAAATAACCCTAACAGGCAGGCTCTGAGTTTCTAATATTCTTGCTTGCACCGAAGATGTATGCGTTCTTAATACCCAATCCGGGTTTTGAGCCACATAAAAGGTGTCCTGCATATCTCTTGCAGTATGGTTAGCAGGCATATTTAAAGATGTAAAATTATGCCAATCATCTTCTATTTCAGGCCCTGTTGCAACACTAAAACCAATTTTCTCAAAAATGTTAACAATATTATTTTCCATTATTTTTAATGGATGTCTTGTACCAATTGGAAGTGGAGTAGCCGGTAAGGAAAAATCTATTTTAGGTACACTTTTTTCTTGCACTTGTATCTCTTTTACAGATGCAATTTTATTCTCAGCATATTGTTTAAATGAATTAAGTAATTGCCCGGCATCTTTTTTAAGTTCGGGAGCTACATTTTTCATTTCAGCTAATAATTGCTTTACAATACCCTTAGCTCCTAGAAAACGAATACGATAGTTTTCTATGTCGGCAGCAGTTGCAACATTAAATTCATTTATTTCTTTCTGAAATTTTTCTATTTGTTCCTTTAACGACAACATAATATAGCAAAGATACGGAAATTATTTTTTTGTAGTTTTTGGAATTAATTTCCAAGTATTATCTGTTTTTTTACCTATTTCATCAATGCTTTTAGCAATATCTTTTAAGAAATAGGGACCGAAATTGGCACAATATATTTTTTTAGTTTTATTTTTATAAACTATATCAAAATTTAATCCTGGTAAATCCGGTATTTTGTTCGGGTATAAATCAAGGCAGGTATCTACTTGAAAGCTGGTAAGCTTATCGAAGATAGATTTTACATTATCTAAAGGTATTTCTTTTGTAAATATTCCGGTATCGGGTGTGAAACGAACACCTGTATAAGTAACTAAACCATCATTATTTATATGTATGTAATAGTCTTGGCAGGTTCCGTAACACGCAGTTCTATGCATTAACACAGATACAATATCGCTTTTGCAAGTGCTTTTTTTCTTATGTTTTTTATGTTTTGCATAAGCAGAAATGCAGATGAAAAATAAAAAAAATAGTACTACAGACTTTTTCATTTTATATTTTATTTTGGGGTAAAGTTATCTAAAAAGATGTATTAGAATTCATAAAAAGTAATTCAAAACAGGAAATAATTATTTTTTTTCAAACTAAATGGTTGCTATTTTAAGGAAATATTATTTGTTTTAAATAATTATATATATGTAATTATAAGAAATGCAGAGTATTAGAAGTAGCAATAAAAATAATTCTTTTTTTTTCAAAAATAGTTTGAATGTTAAATTATTATTACTAAATTTACTATTCTTAATCTATTTTGTATTTTTTTTGTTTACAGAATGGAATTATAATCAACAATTAATATTTTAATCGGCAAAATTATTGTAATATATGAAAAAATATTTTATCTTGGGATTGCTTTCTTGTTTATCCTTAAACATAAAAGCACAAACTACAGCTGCAGCTTACGGCTTTTCAGCCTTCTCAAGTACTTTTACCTCAATTTCCGGTACAGGTACTGCAACCACTAGTATCAGTTCCGATGACATTACATCAATATACAATATCGGATTCAATTTTGTATATTGCGGTACTACCTATACCCAAGCTTATGTGTCATCAAACGGTAATATACAATTAGGTACAAGTTGTGGGTCAACTGTTTATTATAATGACGGTGGAGTATCCTATTTGCCTTGCGGTGGCTTAGGTACTCTTATGCCTTGTTTTGATGATTTATGGGGTGTTGGGCATACATGTTATTACCTTACATCCGGCACTGCACCCAATAGAGTATTTACTTTTGAGTGGAAAAATTGGGCCTTATACTGTTGTACAGGTCAGCATGCCAATTTTCAGGTAAAACTATATGAGACATCTAATATAATTGATTTTTGCTATGGAACATCTTCCTATTCATCAAATACTTCTACGATAGGTATAGCAAACAGTACTACCGATTATCAGACTTTACCCGACCATAGTACATCACCAACTCCATCGTCTTCCACTTATACTACTTCTATTAGTGGTATGCCTGCAAGCGGACAAGTATATCGTTGGCAAGGCAGTTGCAGTGGTACTCCTTCTGCCGGTACAGCCGCATCAACGGTAAGTGTAGGATGCACTTCTTATAGTTCTGTTTTATCTATTACAGGTGCATCAAGTGGCGCAGGTATTACCTATCAATGGCAATCATCGCCAGACGGTACTACTTGGACAAACGTAACAGGTGCTACTACAATTACTTATACAGCTACCGTTACAGCACATATCTATTACCGTTGTGTAGTTACCTGTACATCTACATCGGTAACAGCAACAAGCACAGCATTAGAATTGTTATACAATGCCCCACCTGCTACTATTAATGGGAATTTAATAGTATGTCAGGGCTTTACAAGTTTATTAAGCGATACCTCTTCAGGTGGTACTTGGTCAAGTTCATTACCCGGTACAGCCTCTATTACAACCGGAGGTCTTGTTACAGGTGGTACTTCGGGTACTACCACCATCAGCTATACGGTAACCGGCGCAGGTTGTTATTCTACTGCTACTGTTACTGTCAATCCTTCTCCAAGTGCTATATTAGGAGCACCGGCAGGTGTTTGCCAAGGTAATACACTTACAGTAAGCGATATTACGCCCGGTGGGTCTTGGAGCAGCAGTATGCCGGGTTTTGCTACAATTGGTTCAAGTACCGGGCTTGTTACCGGTATTGGCTCCGGAGTAACTACTATTTCCTATACAGTGGCATCTACAGGCTGTAGTGCTCTTGCAGCAATAACTGCAAACCCTACACCTGCACCTATTGCAGGCATTACTTCTATGTGCTTGGGTTTAACAGATACTTTAATAGATGCATCCGGTACAGGTACCTGGACAAGTTTAAATCCGGGAATAGCTTCTATTAATCCGGGTACGGGTGTTGGTTTAGGTAATACTGTAGGTACAACAACCATCACTTTTACATTACCTACAACTTGTTTTACAACAACTATTGTTACAGTTAATCCATTGCCTACAGCTATTTTAGGTACAGATACCGTTTGTGCCGGCTCTACGGTTTTATTAAGTGATATGACGGGCGGCGGTACTTGGTCTAGCGGATTAAGCGGCACAGCAAGTATAGGTAGCAGTACCGGTATCGTTACAGGTGTATCAAGTGGTAGCGCCCCTGTTACTTATACCGTAAATGCTACGGGCTGTATTGCAACAGCTAATGTGTGGGTTAATCCGCAGCCTGCTCTTATCAGTGGGCAAAACTTTGCTTGTGCTGCCGGTTCCAGTACTTCTTTTAGCGATGCT
>CAIYTT010000152.1 GCA_903929195.1 uncultured Bacteroidota bacterium | reverse complement strand
TTGCTGACCGTGAAGCCGCCGCCTTCTCTCTTCAGCAATCCGGCATCCTCCAGCTTCGATAGGTGATAGGTCGCTACTGATGGGCTGCTTAGGTTGAGTGCTCTCTGCAGTTCCCGTGTTCCCACTGGCTTGTTGCTTTTAAGCAGGAAACGGTAAACTTCAAGAGTTGTCCCCTTGAGCACTTCTTTGGAGTTTTCCGAAGACAAAGCCATCCACAAACTCAGACAAGGCGCACAGAGCAATTTAAAAACTACCCCTAAACCCCGCTTTGATTGAACGTTCGAAACCTTAGAACAGGGAGCCTAAAATATAACATTAAATAACGGTTTGCACCGTTTATTTCGGTCAAAAGAACGCAGCGTTTAGGGTTGTGTGTTTGCTGAATCGAAAAATGTTGTTGGCGCCGTTTCTTGCTATTGCGTTAGTTCTATCGCTTGCAACAGCCGTAAGTGTTCTGCCGGCTTCGCCTCAAAACAAGCCTTCAAGCCCTACCCCATCAGTATACTTTAATGTTTTTCCTTCAGCCCCTGGAAATTCAGCGGGTTCCTACAACATGGCGACCCCAGCCTCCACAGCACTTCCATCCACAGCACCCACCGCAATCCCCGAATCACAAACAACCTCCCTCACCTCATCTACCATTACACCTACATTCGTTACTTTACGCACGCGGTTATTAAATTGGTCTGCTATATATAAATTACCTTGTTTATCAAATGCCAAACCGGCAGGATGGTCTAAATTTGCTGCTGTAGCCGGGCCGCCATCACCACTAAAACCCTCAATACCATTACCCACTATGGTTGTTATTATACCTGCAGTATCTATTTTGCGTACCACATTGTTTAATTGTTCCGATAAATAAATATTCCCAATTGCATCTATAATAATTCCACAGGGACTTCTTAATTTAGCATTTGTTGCGGGTCCATTATCACCACTATAACCACCTATAGTGTCTATACTGCCTGCTATTGTAGTAATGATACCAAAAGTATCTATTTTCTTTATATTATTATTCCATACATCTGTAAAAAATACATTTCCCATTTTATTAATAGCGATATCAATTGGGTAAAATAGCAATGCGTTGGTGGCCTGTCCGCCATCTCCACTATAACCCATTACACCACATCCACCTATTGTACTAATAATTTTATATGTATTTATTTTTCTTATATATCTACCTGCTTCTGAAAAATATATATTTCCCTGCTGGTCAAAAGCGAGACCTGATGGACCGGCAAGTTCTGCTGCACTTGCCGGGCCACCATCACCGGTATGCCCAAATATGCTGTCTCCGGCAATAGTATTGATAATCCCTATACCATTTATTTTTCTAATTTTGGAACCTTGTATATCTAGAATATATAAATTGCCAGATTTGTCACACATAATATTACCTATTTCTTCAAATTCTGCTGCTGTCGCAGATCCACCGTCACCAGTATTACCATAAATGCCATTACCTGCAATAGTACTAATGATTCCATCATTGCTAATTTTCCTTATTCTTGAATATGCTTGGTCTCCAATATAAATAGCACCAGAAGTATCTAATGTAATGCCGAAAGGCCAATTTAAAGTAGCATTTGTTGCTGAAAACCCATCTCCTGAATAACTACCTGTCATGCCCCCCCCGGCATTTAAACCATAAGGGCCACTGCCGGCAACTGTTGTAATAATTTGTGCGTTAACATTTATACAAACAAAAAGCAACATTACTAAATAAAATATATTATTTTTCATACTTATTATTTTTTATAAAAAGAGCCTTACCTCTCGGTAAAGCTCTTTTTAGGTTATTATTTATTGTATTTCAAATTTTAAATTATAC
>CAIYTT010000151.1 GCA_903929195.1 uncultured Bacteroidota bacterium | reverse complement strand
GCAATAGATTCTGCGTATAATTTTTGATCAATTGTGTGATAATTTTGAAATTCTGAAACTCCATATATTATTCCACATAATGACAATACAAGCAATAGAATATATTCAGTTGCCCATTTTATAACTTCCACTGGGGGAGCAACTGGTTGAGGAATTATTTTTAATTCCGGTTTTACGGGTTCAATAGGTACAGGTATATCCGGTATTAATTGTAATGTTTTAATAGTTGAGAAAAATGATGGGATTATACAAACGGGATATTCACCAATAATACTTATTGGTAATAATTCATAATTATAATTTGTTGTTACTTGGGCTGCCATAAAACATCTTTTTTTATTTACGTTTTTTAGTAATAGTTCTAATAATCCAACCACCATTACTTAATGCAACTATCATACCTAAAACTCTTGCAAATTCATTTGCAGGTGTTACTGTAGGATACTGTGTTTGAAGCAATATCACAAATGCTAAAATATTCACTATTTTATTATTTTTTAATGTTTATAATCAAAATCACCGGTAACTGGATAAGTTATATTGTTGTATGACAGATTTACGTTAAAAGTTCCTTTACATTCTGTACCATTACATATTGTTACTGTAGCAGTACCTCCAGATGAATGATTTCCTATATAGATTTTACTACCATCACCATAATCTTCAACCTCATTACTCCCATGTGAAGAGTCAACAATATATGTTCCCAATGGACTTGACAAATCAGATTTTAATCCTGTAAATGATGTTCCTACTTGATTTGTGTTAGTTCCGCCAAAAGACAACATAAATTCACCTGCTACAGAAAGTGTTGTTGCTCTTACAACTATTGGCGGATTAGAATTGGCATTACTAGATAAATGATAACTATGTCCATTAATAGTTATATTAAATGTACTTACAGGGGTTGTGGGTGTTACAGTTGTAGAACTACTACTAGTATGGCAACCATTTATCGCAATTGTTGCTAAAACTAATAATGTAACCAATTGATTTTTCATTTGATTTTTTTATTGATTGTTAAAAATATTTGCACAAGGTAATATTGATTTTGTAAATAACGCAATACTGCGTTAAATTATTCCATTTCTTATTCTTCATTTTGTAAAGTGCGGAAAAGCAAGTACAAGGATGAAAAAAGGATTAAAGAATTTGGAAATAAACTTCGTGAAATAAGAAAGAAAAAAGGTGTTTCACAAGAAGATTTAGCCTATTCTACTGACCTTCATTTATCTCAAGTAGGTAGAATTGAACGTGGTGAAATAAATACAAGTATCAGTTTTGTTTTCTTGTTTGCAGATACTTTAGGAGTAAAACCATCTGAATTTTTTGAATTTGATACTGATTAATTAAATTATCTCTTACCTCCTTTAGTGCAATTTTATTTTAATAAGACTATTTTCTATGTTATAGAATATTGGTATATTTGGTACATGAACCCTGAATATAAGAAACCGGATTTACATGCACCTAGAAACAAAATACAGGCTGTAGATTTCTTAGCCTATCCTAATCAGGACCCTTATGGTTTTTTCGCTAGAATGAAGCAAAAACACCCTCAGCTATCAATTTATACTAACAGTAACCTAGCGAAGCTTATTAAGCTCTATAATGAGTATTTAGCCGATGAAATAGCTACATCATGGAGTGGTGTTCTTCTACCGGAGGATTTAGGTTTAATAGTTGTAGGTATTTTTCAACTGCCGGAGGAAACTGCAAAAAGAAATATTGATTTTAATACCTCAAGTCAATTAGGTATCCAAGTACCTTACCAGAATCTCCATAGTGAAAATAAAGTTGCTAAAATTATTTACTATAATGATATTCCCTATCATAGTTTCAAGAATCATAAAAAGTGGAGTTTTAAACCATGTCGTAATCTTAAAAGGGCTGTTGCTGATGAAATTAAAAATGGCAATATGAACAGACATAAACATTTTACTAAAGCGTCTCCTGTATCAAGTCTTTTTAGAAAGCCTAAAATAAAGAAGGAACCCTACAAAGGCAGTGAAAGACATAAGAAGGACCTCCTGAAAGATTATAATGAATTTGCCTTTAACTGAAAATTAGCTATAAGAAAAGCCATGAAATTAGTGGTTTAGAAATTGTGGGTAAAATGGGATTTGTGGCTTAGGGAGGGTTGGTGTGGACACTCTTTGTCTCTCTCATCTCTTATTCATTTGAATATGAAATACTTGCATAATCTATAAGAGAATATCGGTTTTGCCAGAATTACCAAAACTGACAATTCCGACAATTCCGACAGCACTATTATTTTCTTACAATTTTACAAATTATATTATTTCTTATTTACCTCTACTATAGGTTATTACTATAAATATTTCAATTACTCTTTAATATAGTAGTAATTAATTATTTAACTTATAAAGGAGACAAATTTATATATATACTTATTTACTTTACTCCTGCATATAGTAATATGGTAAATTAATATTAATATATCTTAAATATATAAAATATATTAATTAGTATATTTAATTATTTATTATATATACTACTTTAGGAGATTAACTACTGTAAGAGATTAAAATTATACTAGTGTCGGTTTTGTCAGTATTGTCGGAAATGCCGGATTATATTCTATATACCGGCACTTCAGACAATAACCTATTTCTTTTTATACTTCCCATGGCTGACATTCTCAAATCTATCATCATTCTTTAAAAAGCGTTCAGTCCTTCTCTCACCTATTCCTAAAGTCATGGCAAGTTTAACCGCCTCCTTTTTTATAAATTCATTTGGTAAGCCATTAAAGAGTGCCTCCATGTCTGCTGGTAGTTTCACCTTACCTTTTTTAGGTAAAAGTATATGAATTGTTTCTGCGTTTTCATGTAGAATATTAACAATTTCAAGTGCATTTGTAAAATCCCTATCTTCACAAAGTATATTAACTGGATGGTTCTCATGGTTCTCATAATGCCGAAATAACCCTAAAATCATTGCTATACGGTAACACATTAACGCAAGCCTATTAACGCTACCCCCAAGACCTTCTGAATCAAACTTTGCTTCGGTAAAATGAGCATTAAATGCCACCTGTTGATTAGTGGTAAAATTAAAGAAAATAGGCTTAGGTAAATTACTTAGATTATCGTAGGTTAACTCAATTGATTTACCAAGATTTATAAAGTATTCCCTGTAGTTCTTTTTCTCATCCGAAAATACATCTCTAAAGGCTTTATTTTCAGGAAGAAGGTAAAATGCAAACCTGCTAACCAACCCATTTTCAGCGGAACGAATTAATGTCAAAAACTGTTGAAAAGTGCTACTTAATATTATAGCCAATCTTGGTTCTAAAACTTCTTTATGTTCTCTGTCCTGCCGTCTTAAAAAAGAAATAGGCTCGTGATGATAAGCTTTAAGTAAAATATCCATATAGGAAGCATAATCTTGTTTTAAAGCGGATGTAAGTGTATCACCTTCAGTTTCAAAAATAATTCCAGAACCTATATTGTCATTCATTGTATCAATTAATGCAGTTTTGGAACAATCTGCCGGAAAAAAAAGCATTTCATTTGCAGGAAGAGGTAACAAAGTTTTATCAGACTCATCGGGAGCACCACATTTTTTTCTATTTGCTTTTTTTAATTCTTGTCTATACATTATCATGGCTTCTTTATACCTGAATTTCTTTGTTTTATGTATTGAATCTCCAAGTAACTTAGCAAATACCATTGAACCTTTACCTGTTCCAAAAGGGGCAAGTACAAAAACATATAAATGTGGTGAATACCATTTTCCATCGTAGTGTGCATAATAATTTGGTAAACAGCCACTAAGTACTCCTAATGCAGAAAATAAAAATAATTCTTTTTCATTTGTATCATTGAACTGATTACATGCCTGCTTTAGAAATTCAGGTAGGTTTTCTGTGATATTATGCCCTTCCTGTGGGTATAAATCTCTTGGGGTAAATTTATTTAAGTTCATAATTTTCCTCCTTTTTTCTTTAATGTAACATATTCAACTGCCTGTGCCACTATTTCAGCATTAGTTTTAATTGGTTTACTTAATAACCAATCTTGTAATTTTTGCCGATCAAAAAATAAATTCTTGCCTAACGGTTTACTATGTGGAATAGCTCCGGCACTTGTTAGCTTATAAAGGTAACTCTTTGAAAAGCCTGTATAGATGGCAGTTTCATCCAATGTAAGTACCTCTTTAGTCGCTACTTGATTGTTCAAAATTTGTTTAAGCTGTTGCTCAATACTTTTTCCTATATCCATTTTCATTTATTTTTATAGGTCAATATTCGCAAGTAACTGAAACTAAGAACAAAATTGGTAATGGTGTAAATATTATGAAATCAGCTACTAGTAAGCTTTTCACCTAATCAATGAAAAATTATTGGTAATGGATTTAGAAATAAAATTGCAGAAATTGGAAATCAGATTATTCAGGTTTTTGAATCCAAGTAAAGAGTGCTGATAATTTACTTTGCTTTCTATATGTTGGTTGCATTTGTTTTGAGAATTTTATGTTGTATCTTTTTTCAAAAAAGGGTTTACAAGTTTTTGTTACCCATTTTTCATATCCAGTTTTCTTATGCCTTAATATTTCCTTAGTCAAAAATTTATTTATTAATGCAGCACATTCATCTAACGACTTTGTCCATGAACAATTATTATCAATATACTGCTCTTCTAATAATCGTTTTTCATAATATATAAATTTAGGAATTATATCTGGTAATAAAACTTCTTTCAAACTTTCTGTTTCATATTTAACTGAAAAACTAATTTGATTATCATTTATATTATGTTCATTATTATTTGAATTATGCTCTTTATCAGAAGTGATTGCTTTTTTAAGATTTAAGTATTTCCTCTCTAGTGCTTTCATTTTATTGTTAAAGTAGTAATCTATACTCCAAATACATTTATGTTGAAAATCATCTAATATATCTAAATATTTAATATTATTATCTTTATTATTGGAATTTTGTAATTGTTCAACTTTCTGTTTTACCCATACCTTCACATCTTCTATTAAAGATTTAAATTCAGTATAATCTCCATTTGCTCCTGCATCACTTATAATTTCGGTAGTTGTTTCAATTATTTTATTTACTATATTCTTACTACCGTTTTCAAAACTTGAACTGTAACAGAATGTTTTAAAATTTATTACTTCAATGAAATCGTTATTTGTATAATATCTCTCCTCGGGGGAAAGGCTTTGTAGGTATTGTTCGTAATTTTCTGGTGTATGGTCAATTGCATAGTCTTTTCCACCATTTTGTTTCTCAAATTCCATTACCATTTTTCGAAACCACAGACTATCTAATTCCCCAACAAGTTTTGTTATTCTTGTCGATGTATCATCAAATTTTTTTGTATAATATGGAAAAAACATATAGTATTAATTTTATAAATTTATTTTTGGTAAGTTATCAGTAGCTCTTTTTTTCAATTCATCGGAAATATGGGTGTAACGTTGTGTGTATTTAAGACTTGCATGACCTAATAGTTTACTAACAATTGTTACATTAGTATCGAAATATATTAAATTAGTTGCAAATGAGTGTCGGGCACAATGCCATGTAATATGCTTCTCTATTTCAGCTAATTTTAGCCAGTTTCTAAGTGTTTTAAGAGCACCTGTGTGGCTTGGTAATATGTAAATCAATTCATCGGGCTTGCCTTGTTTGGGTAATAAAGAAAGTGCAGTTTCGTTAAGTGTTACTCCAGTTTCAGTACCGGTTTTTGATCTCACTTTTGTAAGTTTGTTATTTCTCAAATCTATATGTTTCCATTTCAATTCTTTTACATCTATCCAACTTAAACCGGTAAAGCAACAAAAAAGAAATGAGTTTCTAACCTCTCTATTGCTTACTGTTGTACTTGCTAATATTTGTATTTCCTCAATAGTGAGAACATCTTTTATAATGCTCTCTTCACGTTTAATACTCACATCTGCTGCCGGATTAGTAATTATTACTTTTTCTCTCATTGCTTGTTTCAACATTTTTTTAAAACGTGCAAAATAACTACATGCACCTTCTCCCTCACATGTACTTTTAAGATGTTCGGCATAATTATAAATAATATTTTCAGTTAATTGCTTCATAGTAAGTGTTTTAATACTTTCTATTTTCATAAAATCTTTAAACTTATTACATGCACCTTCCATGTTCCGTTTATCCTTCTTGGTGTATCTGCTGATGTAGTTTTCAAAATATTTTATAAAATCTACATCATTTTTAAATGCTGCAACAACATCGTAACCATGGCTAACAAGTTCCTGCCCACGTTTAAGTGCTATGTTTTCTGCTAATTGTTTTACTTCTTTATTAGCTTTTCGTTCTTCAGCATTGGTAGCTTTATATAATTTGCAATCTTTAAGGTATTCTTTGTACCTTTTTTTGTTCTGGTAAATATCTAAATAGAAGGATATACTACCGTCACTATTTTCTTTTTGTCTAAGTGTAACACTCATAAAATGTTGATTTACCTTGGTTTCCTATATTTGACTTTTGTTTTCCTTTGGTTGGATAAAGGTAAGTGAATAAAACCATGTACCCAAATGCTGGGGGACAATAGGGGGACAAAAGTTGTGAAAACAAAAGAAATTAAAAAATAACTAATAGAATGAAAGCCCTTATTTTATTAGGTTTTAGGCATAAAAAAAGCACTCAAAATGAGTGCTTAGTGCCCCGAACAGGAATCGAACCTGCACATCCTTGCGAATACCAGATTTTGAGTCTGGCGCGTCTACCAATTCCGCCATCGGGGCTTTTTTATTGGGCTGCAAATGTATCAATTCTTTCCTTAATTCGCAACAAGTATTTTTTTCTGAAATAAAAATCTTTTATTTGTAATAATATTTTATGGTCATTATTTTTTTCAAATAAATGTATTTGTTTATCCACGTTCATCTTCCATTGCTCTAATTGTTCATTTAGGGTTTCTCTTGCTTGTGTCAATAGGTTTTTGTTCGTTGGTTCCAATTCAAAATCACTAAGTGCTTCGTTAATTTCCATCATTTCCATTAAAAAAACGGATGGCAAATTATATTTTTCATCTTGTTCTATTAAATTATTTATTTGTAGTATGTATTGCATGGTGGCATCATTGTTTTTTAATATTTTATATGCCTCATTATTTATAGCAGCCATACGTAGTGCATTATCTAATTCTTCACCACCGGTACTTGCAAAACGATCGGGGTGGTATAAACGGCTTAGTTCATAAAATTTTTTCTTTATTATATCTTGTTCCGGATAAAAAGAAATAGGGATTTGGTATAAATCAAAGTAGTTGGTCATAAAAAAAGATGATTAAGCAGATTATATTTGTTGCAAAAATACAAAACATGCTTCGCATAGGATTAATTAGAGAAAGAAAAACATTACCGGATGAGCGTGTAGCATTTACACCTGCACAATGTGCAGAAATAATGTTGAAGAACCCAAATGTAAAAATAGTTGTTGAAACATCGCCCAATAGGTGTTTTACAGATGCCGAATATCTTGCAGAGGGTATTGAATTGACAAGCAATGTACAAGATTGCGATATATTAATGGGAATAAAGGAAGTACCGGCAGAGGCTTTAATACAAGGTAAGACTTATTTGTTTTTCTCGCATACTAAAAAAAAGCAGGCACATAATAAAAAATTAATGAAGGCATTAATAGATAAACAGATTCGTATGATTGATTATGAATGCCTTACACATAATGATGAACAGCGAATTTTAGGTTTTGGTTATTTTGCAGGTATTGTGGGGGCACATAATGGATTGTTAACTTATGGCAAAAAATTTGGAGCTTATAATTTACCTGCTGCTCACGATGTACATAGTTATCAGAAGCTTATTGAATCTTACGACCATTTTGAGTTACCGGATATTAAAATTATTGTAACAGGGTCGGGTAGGGTAGCATCGGGCATATTAGATATTTTAACAAAATTAGATATTGAAGCAATTGAGCCACAAGATTTTTTAACGCATCAGTATGATTATCCGGTATTTACAGTTCTTAAAGGCGATAATTTATATGCACGCAAAGATAATGATTCCTTTCATAGAAATGATTTTCATGCACATCCGGAAGCATATAAATGTTTATTTTCAGATTATGTAAATCAAGCAGATATATTAATGAATGGCATTTACTGGGAAAACAGAATAAGCAGACTTTTTGATAAAGAGGATATAAAACGATACGATTGGCGTATAAGTGTAATATCTGATATTACTTGCGATATTAATGGTTCTGTACCTATAAACATTAATGCCACTACCATTGCAGACCCTGTATATGGCATAAATAGAGAAACACTGGAGCGTACACTACCGTATCAAAATACAAAAGATATTATAGATATAATGGCAATTGATAATTTGCCGAATGAACTACCTCGCGATGCATCTCATTATTTTGGTAACCATTTAGAAAAATATATATTACCGGAAATGTTGAAGGAACATAGTGATATTTTAATACGTGCTACTATATGCGATAAAGGTAAATTAACCAAAAAATTTGAATACCTTGCAGACTATGCTTATGAATAATAAAGTATATTTATAATGCTATAATAATTCAGGGCGGTATTCAAAATGCATAGTATCGTAATGATACCATTTGCCACCCCAAATAAATCCGTTTTTTTCAAAAATATCAATAATTACTTGCGGAATTTGTTTTTTATTTGTGTTGTTTGGTTTTACAAGGTCTATTGTTTCATCATTGCAATTACAAGTCCATTGCCAGTAATTGGCATATTGTGTGTTTAAATCTATTGTATTACCAAAACTATGCGTACTTTGTCTGTTTGTACCGCTAATTTTACGCCAATTAAATGTGCCACCAATATTTTTTAGATATTCTTTTAATTCCGGGTGTTCGTCTAATTCGGCAGATATAGCTTTTATTCTTTTATCTACACCATTTATTGACGTAACATTAATATATTGTCCAACAAGTTTAGGACACCATTTTATTCTTACTATATGTTTACTAACTTCTTTTTGTGTAGCTCCATACATTTTAAGAAAAAACGGTTCGTATCTTATTCGTCCCGGGTCATAATCTTTTTCCGGGAAAGCAGTTACGATTCCTTTAGGGTATATCTGTAAAAATTCATCTTTCAAAGAAGGATTTTCTAATAATTGAGTATAAGATTTTGTTTTTAGTTTATCATCTGCAAGCATTTTAGTGCCATCGTTCCAAATTACGAACCCATTATTGTAATCTTTAATAAAGTCAGGGTAAGCTACTATAAGTTTTTTTACAAAAACAGGAGTGTCTTTTGCTGCAACAGATTGTGCCAATACATTCATGAATATATTAAAGAAAATGAAAACAGTATTTATTCTTAGTTTTGTAAATTGTGGATTATTGTAATGTATCTTACTCATGTTTTTTCAAAAAATCAGCGTTCTGTTTTTCAATAGTCGATAGTTTAGAACTCACATCTTCGCTTACCGGGTGATACCAAGTTTTAGATAGGAAGTAGTCATTTAATTGTTTGTTTTTAAATATATAACCATGCTTGGCAAAAATTTCATTTCTAAGCATTTTTAGATTTCTTTTATCAATACCGGCAATTTCTGATTCAGTAAGTACATGATTTGAAGTGGCATTTGTTTTTAAAAGTTTTATGAAATTAGAGTCGGCTTTAGCAAAACGTAAGGAATCTTTTTTAATAAAAGTACTGCCCACATTCTTTTGTAATAACGAATCTTTTTTTGTGTTTATAATTTTAGGTAAACTTCTTAGGGTATCTATTTTTTTTATAATAGGCTTTGCAACTGTATCATTATTATTTATTATTTTAGAATTAAGTGTGTCAGCATTTATTTTTAGGGTATCTTTTTTTGCGCTAGTGTCTGTAGTTATATATGGGTTACTGTTATTGTGTTTCAATATACTACTATCTACTGTCTGTAATGTAGAAATGGTAGATGATTGCATGGAAATTTTTCTTGTTATAAGCCAAATACAGAAACCTAAAACAAGAAAAGAAATAGCAATAATAGTAATATATTTGGTTGGTTTATTTTCAATTATTTTATCCTCTTTTGGTTGTTGAGTATTATTTTCATATTGGTTTGTTTTTTTTTCAATATTACTGTAACCCCTTTCATAAGATTCGTAATGCCCTCTTTTTGTTGAAAGAGGAGGAAGCCAAATTCTATTTTTAATATCCTCTAAACCTCTTTGGTAACATTTTTCACAAAAATGCACATGATTTAGTTCGCCCTCATCAAGTGGTGTTTCCGTATGCTTTGCTTTAAAACCTCTTTTGTAATCTTCAATATGCTCTACATTACATTGATAATTAGGATAGTCTTTAAAACCCTTGTTATAACATGTTTGGCACATGATTTTTAATCGTTTAAAAATTTAATTAAATAAGATAAAGATAAACCTTTAGCAGACAAATTTAATACAATATTTAATACTTTGAGATTGTTTGAATATTATATTTTGAATAAATTGAAGTAGTATATTTCCCAAAAAAATAAATATATAATATTTTTATGTTTCAAGCATTCTTTTGTTTTATATTTGCGGGTATTTACAACTAGAAATAAGTATGTTATTTAATTCGTTCGATTTTTTTTTATTTTTTCCTATAGTAACTCTACTTTATTTTCTGCTTCCTCATAAATTTCGTTGGTTTCATTTACTTGTATCAAGTTGTATTTTTTACATGTATTTTATACCAATTTATATACTTATATTATTTTTAACTATTATAATAGACTATATAGCTGGCATCATGATTGAGAATGCGCAAAACGCACCAAGAAAATGGTATTTGGTAATGAGTATTGTTGCAAATGTTGGTGTTTTAGCTATATTTAAGTATTATAATTTTTTTGTTGGTAATATAAATGATGCTTTTCATTTAACGAATGCATCAAATGCACTACCATTACTAAATATTGTATTGCCTATAGGTTTATCTTTTCATACGTTTCAGGCAATGAGCTATACAATAGAGGTATATAGGGGAAATCAAAAGGCTGAAAGACATTTTGGAATTTACGCACTATATGTGATGTTTTATCCTCAATTAGTTGCCGGTCCTATTGAAAGACCACAGAATATATTACATCAATTTTATGAAAAGCATACTGTTGATTTTAATAATATTTATAAAGGGTTAAGAATAATGTTATGGGGCATGTTTAAAAAGGTTGTGATAGCAGATAGATTGGCATTAGTAACCACACCCATTTTTAATAAGCCTGAAAGTTTTTCAGGTATTGCACTTTGTATAGCAGCTGTTTTTTTTGCATTTGAAATTTTTTGCGATTTTTCGGGTTATTCTGATATTGCAATTGGTGCGGCAAGGGTAATGGGTTTTAGGCTTATGACGAATTTTAATATGCCATATCATTCCAGAAATATTTCTGAATTTTGGAAAAGATGGCATATTTCTCTTTCTACATGGTTTAAAGATTACTTATATATACCATTAGGCGGTAATAGAGTACCCTTACCAAGAATGTATTTTAATTTGTTTTTTGTATTTTTAGTAAGTGGCTTTTGGCATGGCGCCAATTGGACTTTTTTAATTTGGGGTGCTTTGCATGGGTTTTATCTCATATTTGCACTTGCAACAAAAAAATATAGACACAATGTTGCTCAATTTTTTAAAATTAATAGTGTAAAATGGCTTGATAATTTATTAGATGTAATTATTACATTTATATTGGTAGATTTTGCATGGATATTTTTTAGAGCGGGAACATTAAGTGATTCTATTTTGATTATTAAAAAAATAATGAACGTACCTGCTGAAATACATAAAGTATGGCTTACAAAAAAAATAGCTTTTTTAAATCTTCCGGGTATCCCTAATTTATTGTTGCCTTGTTTTTGTTTAATATTATTTTTAGAATTTGTACACATTCTAAAAGCAAAGTATAAGTTTGACGAAACATTTTATAAAAAGCCAATTTGGTTTCGTTGGGGTATTTATTATGCAGCCATAATTACAATTGTATTTTTTGGTGTTTTTGGTAAACATCAATTTATTTATTTTCAATTTTAATACATGAAAAAAAATTTAATTAGGATATTCATTTTTGTTTTTCCATTAATAATTGCATTTGTTTTTATAGAATACAAGCTGTATAAAATACCTAATTCATATAGCAAAAAAAGATTTTATTTGGAACGAAATTTAGAACATATTGAGGTACTGTGTTTAGGTACATCTCAAATTTTATATGGTATTAATCCTGAAAGTTTATCTCATAAAACTTACAATCTTGGGTATCTGTCACAAACATTATATTATGATAAAAGTATTTTGCAAAAATATATAGACAAAATGCCTAAATTAAAAGTCGTTTTTATTTGTGTAAGTTATCCAACTTTTTTTGCATGTAATGAAAGTAATAAAATAGAAGAGTGGAGGTATTATTTTTACTTGCATTTTTGGGGTATAAAACTTAAAGATTTCCCAATTGCAGATGCAAGAAGATATTCTTTATTAACCTTATATACACCTGAAAAAACAGTAGATTTTATAAAAAAGGGATTTAATGTAAATCTTGCTGAAACAATAGACACTAATGGATATTCTAGAATGGATACCACAAATGACATTAAAAATATTAGTGATTCTTTGGGTAAAGTAAGGGTTGCACTGTATAATAATATGGCGGGTACAACTAAAGAAATTCAAAGTATTGTAACTGATTTTGAAGAAATATTAATTGAATTGAAAAAGAAAAATATTCATGCAGTTGTAATTACCATGCCTGTGTATCACACATATTCTGATAATTGTTTGCCACAATACTTAGAAATGAATAAGAAAATTATTAGCGATATGCAAAAAAAATATAATTTTAAATATTTTAATTACTTTTATGATAATAGATTTTATGTTAATGATTTTTTGGATAATGACCATTTGAATTTTATAGGTTCTAATAAAATGTGCAAAATAATTGACTCCGAAATTATTAAGCCTATCTATAATGTGAATTAGATTGTTTATTGTTTTTATTTAATGCCTTTTTCTTTTCAACTTTTAATATACATTTGCTTCATTAATTTTATATTTAGAAAATAGTTCATGCCATCAATTGATATTTCTTTAAATGCTTATAGACTAATGATGACAGCCAAAGCAATGGCTGAAATCTATGATACAAACAGACAAATTTGTAAGTATGTACACAGTACAAGTAGAGGTCATGAGGCAATACAGATAGCTACTGCTATACAACTAAAGCCATGCGATTTTGTAAGTCCTTATTATAGAGATGAGAGTATGATGTTGGCAATGGGCTACAGACCTTATGATATGATGTTGCAATTACTTGCGAAAGGTGATGACCCTTTTACAGGTGGAAGAGCTTATTATAATCATCCTAATTCTATAAATGAAAATTTTCCTAAAATAATAAGTCAAAGTAGCGCCACAGGTATGCAAGCCATACCTACAACAGGTGTTGCACAAGGTATTGCTTACAGAGAAAGACAAAAACTAAGTAATTATCCTATTCCGCCTGTTACAATATGTTCATTTGGCGATGGCAGTGTTACAGAGGGAGAGGTAAGTGAAGCATTTCAATTTGCAGTTTTACATCATTTGCCTATCATCTATTTGGTTCAAGATAATGATTGGGGCATATCTGTATCTAGCGATGAAGCTAGAACTATGAATGCTTATGAATATGCCAGTGGTTTTAAAGGCATGGAAAGAGTGCAGGTAGATGGCAGTAATTTTTTAGAATCATACCGTGTAATGAATGAGGCAATTAATTATGTTAGAACAGAACGTAAGCCTATTTTAGTACATGCAAAAGTTCCATTATTGGGTCATCATACATCGGGTGTGCGTAAAGAATGGTATAGAACACCCGAAGATATGGCGAAACATGCTAAAGATGACCCGGGACCAAAACTTAGGAATTATTTAATGGAACAGGGTATAGGTAATACCCAGCTTGAAGCTATTGAAAGTGAACAAAAAAGAATTGTAGAAATAGATTTTAATGCTGCAGTAGCAGCACAAGAACCCAATCCGCTAACCGTTTCTGATTTTGTTTTTGCACCAACGCCGGTTACTGAAGAAAAGGGTATAAGATTTCCGGAAGGAAAAGAAAAGGTTGTAATGGTTGATGCTGCCTTACATGCAGTTGAAGAACTATTAAATGAATATCCACAAGCATTATTTTACGGACAAGATGTTGGTAAACGTTTAGGAGGTGTTTTTAGAGAAGCGGCAACCCTTGCAGACAAATTCGGAGACAGTAGGGTATTTAACACAGCGATACAAGAAGCATATATTATCGGTTCAACTGCAGGTATGTGTGCGGTAGGTTTAAAGCCAATAGTAGAGGTTCAGTTTGCAGATTATATATATCCGGGCTTAAATCAATTAGTAACAGAAATAAGCAAATCATGTTATTTAAGTTGCGGTAAATTCCCTGTATCTGTAATTATAAGAGTTCCGATAGGTGCTTATGGTGGCGGTGGCCCTTACCATAGTGGCAGTATAGAAAGCACATTGGCAACTATAAAAGGTATAAAAATAGCCTACCCAAGCAATGCTGCCGATATTAAAGGATTGATGAAAGCTGCTTTTTTAGATGGGAATCCTGTGGTTATGTTAGAGCATAAGGGGTTGTATTGGAGCAAAGTACCCGGTACGGAAGATGCAAAAACAATTGAGCCCGATAAAGATTACATTATCCCATTGGGTAAAGGTGCTATTGTTTTAGAAGCTACTAATGAAAAAATAGATAATGGCGAATCTTTATGTATTATAACTTATGGGATGGGTGTTTATTGGGCAAAAAGTGCCGCAAAGCAGTTCCCGGGTTGTGTTGAAATAATAGATATACGTACCATTTACCCATTAGACGAAGAGCTGATATATAATACAGTTAAGAGACACGGCAAATGTATTGTGCTTACGGAAGAACAGCTACGTAATTCATTTTGTGAGGCATTAGCAGGAAGAATTGCTCAGAATTGTTTTACGTTTTTAGATGCACCCATACAAACAATAGGAGCATTAGATTTACCTGCTGTACCAATGAATATGCTATTAGAAGCAGCAATGCTACCAAATACATCTATTGTAGCAGATAGAATAAGTATGCTTTTAAGGTGGTAATAAGATGTGTAGTGGATGTTTTATTGAGGTTGTACTTTAATCATTTTTTATAGACCACTTTAGATATTTGATTTAATAAAAGTAGCTTTGTTATGAAATATTATTTTCAATTATGGAATCATTTGCAATTAATACTAAATATGTTAATATTCCGGAAGGGGAAAATGGTTTTTTAAATGATGGATTTAAATCTATTTTTTCAATTTCAAGTCAAAAAAACAAGTTGGAAATTCATAAAGGCTTTACAATTGTGCTAATTCGGCCAATTGCTAATGAATTTATTTTTACAAATAAAGCTATAATTAAAGATATTATAGATATTACGACTGAATCTGTTAAGAAAACGTCCACATCAAATGCTAAAAAAGAAAATTCCTTTAGAAAATAAATATTATCATAAATTTGAACTTGAGATTGTACAAAAATTAGAAAATAACAACAGGCTTAGTGATTTAAAACATAAATTTATTAAAGAAGTTGAACATTTTTTTCCTGAACAAACTTTTAAAGTAATAGGGTAGTTTATTTTGTTGTTTGCAGGTAATTTAAAATTGTAAGAGTTTATTCTTTACAGATTTCTCGAAATTTAAACACTTTATAACTATTAAAAATAAACGACAGTCCGTTTGTTAATAATTTTTAATTTATTGTTTTCATAAATAAGTTTTTTAAGCCAATTGCCATGGCTATCCATATCTTCGTATTTGTAAGTTGTTTTAAATGCTAAAATACCGGTTGGGTCTAAATAATCTTGTTCTGTTTCTCTGCCATTACTATCATATTTAAACTCCAAAATAAATTCTAAACTATCGTTTTTATTATAATAGTCTTCTCTTATTTTATTTCCCGAAATATCAAATTTATTTATTGTCTTAAATTCTATTCTATTATCTGCCTCATAATTAATGAATTCTATTTGTTTGCCATTGTCATCGTAATGAAAAATACTCTTCTTTATTAAGCTGTTTTTTGCATCCATTTCATCGGTTTCGGCTAATTTGTTTTTATTATTATATATATGTATCAACCTTGTTTCCTGTATATTGTCTTCATTATATAACATGCTTTCTGATAAAAAACCTTGTGGATTATAAATATAGGTTTCTCTATAATCAATTTTGCCTTTTTTATTGAATGCTTTTACTTCAATTTCATTTCCAATGTTATCAAAATCTCTGTTTATTTTATTAAAAAAAACTTTTGAGCCAATACCAAAAGTATATTTCATTATATATTCCTGTTCTACAACTGTCTTTACCTTGCCGGCAAGTTTATCTGTTTTGTTTTCTGTATTGTTTTGGGCAAATAAGTTTAAGGAACAAAATACAAAGAATAATACAATCAATTTCATAATAAACAATTTAGGATTTAAAGATACATATTTTATAGTTATTATGGATATTCAAGTTCAAAAACTAAAATAGAATATAGTTATATTGATAATTTCTTAATGCTAAATAGAACATTTTTTTAGCAATATCACTTTTTTTATCTTTCTTTGACAAGTTGATAATTAAATCATAAATGAATAAAAATAATATAAAATATTTTTTACTTTTCACTTATTTGCTAGTAGGTTTTATAAATATTGCATATACCCAAACCAAAGATACTACTTTATTTAATTGTCTTAAATGGCGTATGATAGGTCCATATCGTGGTGGTAGAACAGTGGGTGCTTCGGGAGATTTGCAACATCCCAATGTGTTTTATATAGGGGTAAATAATGGTGGGGTATGGAAAACAAATGACTATGGCAGAACTTGGAACCCTATTTTTGATAATCAATCTACAGGTTCTATTGGCGATGTTGCGGTAGCAGCCTCTAATTCTAATATTATATATGTGTGTAGTGGTGAAGGTTTGCAAAGACCTGATTTGTCGGTAGGTAACGGTGTATATAAGTCGGTTGATGCCGGAAAAACATGGCAAAATTTAGGTCTTGATTCCGGTTTACAAATTGGTGGTATAGCCATAGACCCTAAAAATGAGAATATTGTTTTTGCAGCAGTGTTGGGTCATCCCTATGGACCCAATACGCAAAGAGGTGTTTTTAAAACTACCGATGGTGGCAAAACATGGATTAAAGTACTTTATATAGACGAAAATACAGGTGCAATACAAGTAGCTATAGACCCTGAAAATGCTAATATCGTTTATGCAGACATGTATGCAGGTCGTTTAGCTCCTTGGGAAAACGGAGAGTGGCACGGAACAAACAGTGGACTTTACAAATCGGTTGACGGTGGTAATACTTGGAAACAATTAAAAAACGGTCTGCCCGATGCTACAAAAGACGGATTAACCAGAATTGGTTTTTGTATCGCACCCTCTATGCACAATCGTTTATATGCAGTTGTAAGTTGTAATGAGCAAACAGGTGGTATTTATCGTTGTGATGATGCTGGTGAAAATTGGGTAAAAATGAATGCAGATAAACGACTTTGGGATAGGGGTACAGACTTTGCAGAAGTGAAAGTGGACCCTAAAAATGCAGATATTGTTTATGATGCCAATGTGGTGGTGTGGAAATCTACAGACGGTGGTAAAACATGGGACGGTTTTAAAGGTGCTCCCGGTGGTGATGACTACCACAGATTATGGATAAACCCACAAAATACTGACATCCTATTATGTGCTAACGACCAAGGCGGCATTGTTACTGTAAATGGTGGCAACACATGGAGTTCTTGGTATAACCAACCAACAGCACAGCTATATCACGTAAGTGCAGATAATGCATTTCCTTACAATGTATATAGCGGACAACAAGAAAGCGGTTCTGTTGGTATTAGTTCGCGTGGTAATGATGGGGCTATTACAGTTAGAGACTGGCATTCTGTTAGTGCGGAAGAATATGGTTATGTTGTAGCCGACCCACTTGACCCCAATATTATTTACGGTGGCAAAATATCTAAATACGACAAGCGTACCGGACAAGCACAGAATATAAGCCCGGATATTACCCATTCGGGTAAATATCGGTTTATACGTACAGCACCTATTGTTTTTTCTCCCATTGATAATAAAACATTATTTTATGCAGGCAATGTATTATTTAAAACTCGAGATGGTGGTAAATCGTGGAAGACAATTAGCCCAGACCTTACCCGACAAACCTATGATATTGCCGAGAGCATAGGCATTTATAGAAACAATGAGATGAGTACCATGCCACAAAGAGGCGTAATCTATACCATAGCTCTGTCGCCGTTAGACAGTAACTTGATATGGGTAGGCACAGACGATGGTTATATACATGTAACCCACGATGGTGGTAAAAACTGGCAAAATGTTACTCCGCCTAACTTAACTTCTTGGAGTAAAATTTCTATTATGGACGCAAGCCATACAGATAAAAATACAGTTTTTGCAGCGGTAAACAGAATAAGATTAGACGACTACCATCCACATATTTACAAAACAACAGATGGTGGCAAAACATGGACGGAAATAATAAAAGGACTACCTAATAACCCCATAAATGTTGTAAAAGAAGACCCATTGCAAGCAGGTTTACTCTATGCAGGGTCGGAAACAGAGGTTTATGTATCTTTTGATGCAGGAGAAAATTGGCAGACATTAAGAAGAAATATGCCTGCTACTTCTATTAGAGATTTAACTATTAAAGATGACGATTTGATTGTTGCGACACATGGTCGCTCCTTCTGGATAATGGATAACATAAACCCTTTAAGACAAATTGCAGCTACTAAAACTTTAGATAAGGTACTACTTTATAAGCCACAAAAAGCAATACGTGTAAGGTGGAATTTAAATACTGATACTCCATTACCCAAAGAAGAACCGGTTGGGAAAAACCCGCCCGATGGAGCTATTATAGATTATTATATAAAGGATAAAGCGAATTCTGAAATAACACTTGATATTATAGACAATAAAGGCAAAACAATACGTCATTATAGCTCTAACGATACTTTATATACAATTCCAAATGTAAATATTCCTTTATATTGGGTGCGTCCTCAGCAGATGCTATCTACTACAGCTGGCTCGCATCGTTTTCTTTGGGACATGCACTACACTCCATTAAATCTACCACCTTCTTATGCAATAGGTGCTATACACGAAGATACGCCACCTAGCCCAACGAGTCCATGGGTTATGCCGGGCAACTATACTGTAAAATTGAGTGTTGATGGCAAGAGTTATACACAGGTACTTAATGTGGTTATGGACCCTCGTGTAAAAACCAGCCTAAAAGACTTACAACTACAGCATGATTTATCGTTATTGTGTTACCAAAATAGACAAAATTGCAATATAATATTACCAAAACTAAATAGCATAAAGCAGCAACTAAATAATTTAATTAAAGTGCAGCAATACGATATTTCGCAAACAATAAAAGACACCCTATTGCCTGCACTAGGGAATTTACTTGGTAATGAAGCTTCTAAAAGCCTAATGCAACAAAATGATAGACTTACGGCAATTTTCGATAACCTGCAAGGTGCTGATATGCCACCTACAACCCAATGTATAACAGCAGCAAAGGAAACCAATCAAAATGTTGCAGAACTTTTAAACCAATCGGCTCTTTTATTTGAAAAAATTAAAAATTTTAATAGTAGGCTTAAAAATGCACATTTGCCGGAAATAATTCTTTGAAGTATGAATAAAAATAAATATATTTAAAGCGAATGCTCATTGGGTATCAGGTTCATTTTATTTATTAAGTTTCAACTATTTGAATATATTTACACAACGGTAAATAGTTATATTTAGGATTTCATGCGGAAATAATGAATAAGACTAATTTACATTGCAAGTGATAGAGAAAATTTATTTATAGGACTTGAATGAATATTATTAATAATTAATAATTTATATATATGATGCCGAAAGGACAATTGCTTATAGTTGGCGGGCATGAAAACAAAGGAGAGGAACCCGGTGAAAACCTGACAATCCATAAAAAAAGAATATCACAATCTCATTTTGAGATTCTTGGTAAACTTATTTCAAAAATACCCAGAAAACATCATCTTATTGAAATAATTGCTTCTGCATCAGCAATACCTGATGAAATGGAAGAACTTTATATAGATGCTTACAAAAAAGAAGGGTTTACGGAAGTTGGTATTATAAAAGTTGAAACTACAGAAGACGGTAATAATCCGGAATCATTAGAAAGAATACATAATGCACATGCTGTTTTTTTTACCGGTGGCGACCAAAATAGACTTATTTCACATATTGGGAAAACTCAACTAATGTCTGCCCTAATTCATAAATATCATATAGATAGCAATTTTATAATAGGAGGAACCAGTGCAGGTGCAATGGCTGTTCCAGATACCATAATTGGTGGAGGATTAATAAGAGAAGCATTATTTAAAGATGATATTAAAATAACCAAAGGCTTAGGTTTAATAAAAGAAATTATTGTAGATACCCATTTTATTAAAAGAGGTCGTTTTGCAAGACTGGCACATGCAGTAGCATTGCATCCGCATATTTTGGGAGTAGGTTTAGGCGAAGACACTGCATTGCTAATTACAGAAGGAAATCTTGCAGAATGTTTAGGCTCCGGCATGGTAATTATTATTGACGGTAGTAGTATAGCACATACTAATATACATAAAGTAGATGATTTTACTCCAATAGTTATGGATAATTTAAGAGTAGGTATTTTGGCAGAAGGCAGCCGCTATTTATTAAAAGAAAGAAAATTTTTGGATTCGTAAAATAAATGTATTTATATTTATTTTAACGCTATGCGATTTTAAATGGGTAAAGAAAAACTAAAAACAGTTCCTTTCCCAAAATCGCTTTTTACCCATATTTTTCCTTTTTGTGCTTCAATAAAATCTTTTGAAATTGCCAAACCTAACCCGTTGCCAATTGATTTAGTACCCGGAATTTGAAAATACCTTTCGAATACTCGTGTTAAATATTCATTTGCAATGCCAAGTCCAAAATCTTCAACTGAAAATAATATCTGATTATTTTCTTTTTTTGAACTGATAATAATCTTTGAATCATTGTCTGAGTATTTGATAGCATTTGTAAGAAAATTATTTAGTACCCAAGTACATTTTTCTACATCTGCATTAAATGTTGGCAGATTTTTGTCTAATTCTTTTACTATAGATATGTTTTTATCTTTTGCACTGGTAGCAACCGTCTCAATAGCATTATCAACAATCGAATATGCATTTACTTCCTGTACATTCAATTGTATTCTTCCTGATTCTATTTGCGATAGGTTCAATAATTCACTTATTATTTTAAGAATCCGTTTATTGTCTTGTTTCAAATTTATAATTAGCTCCTTTTGTTCATTTGTTAGTTTTCCTGTTCGTTCATCCTCAAGCAATTTTAAACTAAAATCAGATGCCGCTAATGGGGTCTTTAATTCATGAGAAATAGTAGCAATAAAATTTGTTTTAGCTACATCTAATTCTTTAAAAGATGTTATGTTTCTTAATACTATTACCTTGCTATTACCTTCACCTTGTGCAACTTCTATAACTTCTTTTGTAAAATAGTTTTCCTTATTTTCTATAATAATATTAAAAGGTGCCGAAGACGCTTCGTTTACCAAAAAACTAAAAAGATCATTCTTTTTTGCAAGTTCATCTACTTTTACACCTACTATTTCTGCTTGTTTTAAACCTAATAATTGTAATGCTTGAAAATTTGCAAAGAGAATAATATTATTTTTATCTATGCCAATACTTGCTTCTTTTAAACTATTTATTACTGCCTCAGCTCTGTTTTTTTCAAACATCAGTTTATTCAGATTGCTATTTTCAAAGTATTCAAGCCTTTCAGCCATTACATTAAATGCATCTGCCAGTTTGCCAAACTCGTCTTTGTTTTCTATATATATGCGATGCTTATAGTTTTTGTTGCTTATTTCTTGTATTGCTTCTGTTAAGTGCTTAATAGGATTGGTAACAATAGTTGGGAAATTGACCGAAAATGTAAAGGAAATCATCAATACTATTACTGCTAAGCATACAATTATAGAAAGAGCTCTTTCAGCAGTAGCTTCCGATTTTAAATTTTTATTATAGATAGCATACATGTTCAAATACAATATATTTTGTATTTCCGACTTAATGCATCTGAAATTTTTTTTGGTTGTATCTCCGCTTTTTAGTTGATTGAATAATAGTCTTAAATTCAGAGTAGCCTTATCTTCGCCGGGTTCTGTAATGTTTCGTTCTTGTTTCTTTAATGCATTTTCAAATAGAGAAATCGATTGATTGTAATCTATATCAATATTGTCTAACTGTTGTTGCATTATATGGCAATATTCCAAACTTTCATAATTAGCTTGTAACACCGCTTTTGCTTCTTCCTTCATTATTACAGTAAAATAGATACCTGTACCACCTGTAAATAATAATAAGATGAACAAAAATACTGTTCCAAACCATATTTTTTTTCGTACTGTTAATGCCATTAGGATAAGATTATAATGTCTATATTATTCTTTGAAAGTGTTTTAAGCAATTGATTGAAAATGCCGGTTCTTAAAATAATTTGAAAAATATTTAAGTGCGGTTTGCCAATACAAATAGTGGTTATTTTTTTTTCTTCTGTTGTTTCAAATATCGCTGCTGCAACATTATTGTTTTTTTTGCGAATAATCTCTGCACCTAATTCTGTTGCGTTTTTAAAATTATTTATTAGATGTCTTTGTGTAGCTAATGGAATCTTATCACTGTCTTCTTTTCCTGTTTGTACATATAATACATACCATTGGCTGTTATAATAAGAGGCTAACCTTGCAGTTTTTCTTATTATCCTCTGTGCTATTTCATGATTTGAAGAAATACATGCTAAAAAACGTTCATGCTTAAAAGCCGTTTGTCTGGCAGTAATTTGGTAGTCAACTTTGCGTTCCACCTGTCCTGCCACCTCTTTTAGTGCCAGCTCACGCAACTGTAATATCTGGTCGGGCTGAAAAAAATTCTGTAATGCCTGCTGTACTTTTGCAGGGTCATATATCTTCCCTTCTTTCAATCTCGTAATCAGCTCATCTGCCGTTAGGTCAATATTGACTACCTCATCTGCCAACTGCAATATTTTATCCGGCACACGCTCTTTTACCTCTATGCCGGTAATTATTTTTACTTCTTCATTAATGCTTTCAATATGCTGTATGTTTACAGCAGTTATTACATCTATTCCTGCTTCAAGTATATCTAATACATCTTGCCAACGTTTATTATTTTTACTCCCCGGAATATTAGAGTGTGCTAATTCATCTATAATTACAATAGAGGGGTGTAATAATAATATTGCATTTACATCTAATTCTTCTAATTTTTTACCTTTATAAAACACTTCGCGGCGTGGTATAACCGGCAAACCTTCTATCAGTTCAGCAGTCTCTTTTCTACCATGTGTTTCCACATAGCCAACTTTAAAATTAACTCCGTTACGCAATAATGTATGAGCTTCTTGCAACATTCGGTATGTTTTACCAACACCGGCACTCATACCAATATAAATTTTAAGCCTTCCCCGTGTGTTTATTTTATTGAGGTCTAAAAAACGTTGCACTCTTTTTTCTTTATCATCTTCCATTTTATTCAAATTCTCTGGTTAAATGAATAGCTCCTATTTTTTGCATTACTACCGGTACCTGCTCCACAACTACATTATTATAATCTAATCCAAAAGCTTCGGGGTCGGGCAAACTTATTTTATCAAGAACAAAATACAGTTTCATCATCAGGTTTTTCCAAAATGGCAATTGATTGTCGAACGACATAAAACTTTTCATAACTACAAATCTGAAATCACTGAATGCAGCTTGCTCGTCGATGTTGCAATACGCATTTTTTAGCTCTATTTCTTTGTTTGCTGCCATTTCGCATACAATTTTTTTGAAAAACAAATTGACACGTGGTACAACCCTAAAGCCCAACTTTAATTTTACATATATTAGGTCTTGCGGTGCAATTATTTGAGTTGAATAACTCATAGTATAGGGTGCATCGTCCACTTCAACGTGCAGCAACCAATAAATATCAGCCCTTTTGGGTTGATGATAAAAAATAGATTCTATTATTTTCTGTTCTATTGCACCCGGTTTTTCTGCTAATGTTAAATATACCAAATGATTGGCATATTTAGGGATTGTTTCGTCATTACTTAATTGCTTAATTGCCGGTAAGTACTTATCAAGCCTGATAAATTTCTTATACCTACTTTTTAATTTCCTACCAGCTTGCCATACATACATTATCGTAATTAATAATGTGCCTATTGATAATGTTAACCATCCGCCATGTTCAAATTTTTTCATGTTGGCTACCAAAAAAGTAAGTTCTATCCATAAATACAATACTAACACGGTATAAGTGAGCAGTTTAGGATACTTTTTTACATGTAAATAGTAGCTTAATAAAACGGTTGTCATCAACATGGTAAGAGTAACAGACAATCCGAAGGCAGCTTCCATATTGCTTGATTCCCGGAAATATAAGACCATACCTATACAACCTGCCATCATCATCCAATTGATAGCCGGTAAATATACCTGCCCCCTTGTTTCCGATGGGAAATTTGCTCTCATTTTAGGCCAAACATTAAGTCGTATTGCTTCATTAAATAAAGTATAAGTACCACTTATTAAAGCCTGACTTGCTATTATTGTTGCTAAAGTGGAGATGATGACACTGGGTATTAAAAACCATCTCGGTACCATATCATAAAAAGGGTCAACGGTAGTTAATGTTTGTCCTATATGGTTTTTAAGTAATGCAGCCTCACCGAAATAACATAATAAGAGGGCAACTTTAATACATATCCATGCCATTTGTATATTCTTTCGCCCCACATGTCCCATGTCTGCATAGAGTGCCTCGGCACCGGTGGCACACAGAAATACTCCACCCAATACCCATAAGCCACCGGGATAATTTAAAACGAGATTAAATGCAAACATGGGGTTGATTGCTCTCAATACAGAAAAATCTTTTATTAAAAAATTAAAACCCAATATGGAAATCATACCAAACCAAATGACCATTGCCGGTCCAAAAAGTTTTCCTATACTCCCGGTTCCTGTACGCTGAAATAGAAAAAGGATAATAAGAATACCTATGGTGATAGGTATAATAGGTATGTTTGGCTGCACTCCTTTCAATCCTTCAATTGCTGATGTAACCGAAATAGGTGGGGTTATCAAACTGTCTGCAATCATAAAACTACCACCAATAATGGCCGGCCATAGTAGCCATTTGGCATTTCGCCTTATTAAAGCATACAACGAAAATATTCCTCCCTCACCATTATTATCGGCACGCATAGTTATAAAAACATACTTTAAGGTTGTCTGGAAAGTTAAAGTCCAGAAAATGGCAGATACACTTCCTAATATCAGTTCTTCGCTAATTATTCTGTCTCCAAGAATTGCTTTGTAAGTATATAATGGTGATGTTCCTAAATCACCAAAAACAATACCCATTGCAATTAGAATGCCTGCAAACGATACTTTTTTAATATCAAGACTTTTCATTTTATTTCACTTAAGTTTAAATTAATATAATGCTTATTAAATTACAAAGACAATTGCATTATAAAAATAAATATAATATACTTAATAAAGCATACTTAAACTATTTTTTCTATAAAGATTTTATCAGGGTATTTTATCATTTCAAAAAAGCGTTTTTTATAGGCTCCCATTTATAAGGTTGATTTACTAATTGTATCAGGGTTCAACAATATCAACACTAATCCTGTGTCCTATTTGCAAAGAAAGTGCAGTACCGCCTACCCAAAAAAAATGGTTCAAAGTACTGTTATTTATCAAATCTTTTAGGAGTTCCAGTGTGTTTGCACTAACTGTTTCTTTATGTAACATTTCAGTTCTGTTATCGGTATTTCAAATAGTACACTTACAAAAGTCATATCTTTGTCATTTAAATAAGGTAAGTTTTTTATAGTTTCCTTAACTTCTTCTTCGCCAAACAAATTAAGAGCTGCATACCAGTCATTAGGGTAGCCACATTCTACAACCCTTTGTATAACAATCGATTTCATTTTTTGAAAATCAAAATTTGTAAGGTCATATTCCCACAATAAAGTGGGGTTGATTTTTGCATCCGGATACATTTTGTAAACATCAAAATACATAGGTTCTCAATATAGTAGCATAAACAAAGATACAATTTATAACGTATCTAAAAAACAATTTATCAATACTTTTCAATCAATTTGTTCTGTCCTAATCAATATTAATAAGCTATAATTTATTTCTTAGAAATTCAAATATCACATAACTGATAATAGCCATAAGCATTGCAATGAAAAAATTCTCAATTGTAAAAATATCATTAATAGCCCACCAAATGCCATTTTTTTTCCCTAAGCCTGTATTGTTATATTCGCCCATTAAGAGATTTGAATAAAATAGAAAAACTACAAAAGATATTTCAATTATTGCCCTATATATTTTTTTTGACTTGTTTGGTTGCGATGACATAACGCAAATATAACAAAAAAAGACAGGTACAGCTACATTGTATTTTATATTAATGTCTTTCATTTTTTCTTTGCTTATACCTAACAAAGAAACGGAGTATTAAATTCTGTTTCTTGCTTTAATGGTAGAAAAAAAGTGGTGAGTCAAATTCTTGACTGCACCACTTTCAATAAAATATACTTTATTTTTTTTCATGTTTTACTTATAACCTGAAAAGGAATGCACATACAAAACGGTTTTCTGATTTTGCAAGGTCGGGCAACCAAGAACCCACCCCTGTATAAGTATAGCCACTTGGCGAAGTAACACCACCCGGGCCGGCAAAATAATTCACATTTGCCTCACGATGTACCCACTCAGCTTTAAATTCTACAGTTTGGTTAGGTGTCCAGCTAAAACCTAATGAACAATCCCACCCTGTAAATTGGTCTCCTGCATTTTCGGTGAATATAGCACCCGGTGTAGAGCTACCTGCACCTTGTGTGGGGTTGTACGGATTAGGAAATGGACTTGCGGCACCGGTAGGTGCTAATATTAAATAGCGTCCGGGATTGGTCATCCAACCGCCACCGCAATAGATACCTGCCTTGTTTTTTGCAAACCATATTTTATTATAAACCATCCAACTTGCAAAATATTGTGCCGGTCCATTATGGGTAGTAGAGCTTGCAGCGGTATCATTTGTAAAGCCATTTACTCCGTCTCCTTTTTCAAAACCAATATCGGCAGTTACTGTAAATGCCATACGGCTAATCCCTTTTGATGCCGGGCGATTATAATACCTCATAAAAAAGCTGTTATCCGAATGGAACCGGTGTCTGCCTAATAGCCCTGCTGCATCGGTACCCCAATAATCATTCGTAAGCATTTTAATATTTTCTTTAGGCATATAGGTAATATTGCAACCTAAACCGGGTAAAGCATTAAACATGCCATAACTTTGCCAACCGTTAATAATCCATGGTTCAATTTTTAAATATTTTGAAGGGAAAATCTGTATCCTGATACCATTAAAAAACCATGGGGTATTATCTGAAGTATAGGATGCTTGATATTCCCAGTTTTCCTGCTGATAATACGAATTAAGACCGATATACGACATAAATAAACCTGCATCTACATTAATACCATACCATTTGTCGAAATGATACCCTACATAAGCTTCATCAAGATAACGGTAAGCATCTGCAAGGTCGTACTGACCGCGGTACGGGCTTAGGTCGTTTCTGGGTACTACCTGCGAACGAGCCCCGAATTGGGTCATTATCCGCCCTCTTGCATTACCGAAACTAAAGTCGCCACCAAAATTTACAGCCGATATAACCATTTCATCATTTCTGGATAGTGCTGTAGAGCCGACAACCGTATGGTCCATCGGGTTGTTAAACGAATGTGTGAAGTTGTTATCAATCATGATACAAGGTGTAAAATAAGGTATATGAAATACCGATGAATCCCGTCTGTCATTACCATTTACCCAAGTTTGGTCGAAGCCGTCCCACGGTATTTTTGCTGCTTCAGGTGTTACCTCTTTGGCTTGTGGTGTGTTTGTGGCGGTCTGTGCATTTGTTTGTTTTGTAAGCATTATAGCAGTTAATGCCAGTAATGCTATTTTTGTTTTTTTCATTGCTATGTTTATTAAATTTTTCATTTTTATTGATTACCTAACACCTACCAAATGAAGTGCCATAAAAAGTAATTGGCTGAAACCGTTTATTGGCATAGCTTTACAATAAATGTTCTTATTTGTATCTTCTCAAAATAAGAAGGTGTATTCTCATTTTGAGATATTATGTTTAGAATTTAAAAAAATGGCTTTTTTAAAGGAAACACCTTTGGTAAGAGTTTGTAGCAGGGCTAAGAGCGTAGCAAACTTCCTTAATTTTAGAAAAATAGTGCAGATGCATTTTCTACTACCTATCTTATAACTGTAAATTTATTATAATACGTTTGTTCACCACATTGTAAACTACATATATACAATCCCAGTGCTAAGTTTGAAATATTAATATTTGCTGATTTTTGAGTAGGTGGATAATTTTGTGTTATTAATACCTGCCCCTGCATATTAAAAATGCTTAATTGTGCTTCTTGCAGTGTAATACCTGCCCATATTATATTAATATCTCCTTTGGTGGGATTTGGGGAAAGAGTAAAAGAATGAGATGTATTAATTTCTTTTACACTATTTGGAATAGGAAATCCTTTAAACTTTGCCAAAAAAGCTACTCCATTTAACCTATCACCATGATAGGCAGTGTCATAAGCGTTTGGTGTAGCTATCCCTTCCGAACAACCAGTTCCACCTGCAATATAAACATTTCCAATTTTATCATTGGTAACTCCTGTCGCACCTGTTGGTTCTAACGGACCGTTGCCAAAATAGGTACCCCAAATTAATTCACCGTCTATATTGAATTGAACTAAAAAACCATTTGTATTGCCTGAAAAATTAGGTTCATAACCGTCTGGGGTAGCAATATCAAATGCACTTTGTGTGCCACCTACCAAGTATATATTATTTTGTCCGTCACTTGACAAACATTGCCCTCCATCACCAAAATAGGTGCCCCATTCTATATTACCGGTATTGCCAAATTTTGCTAAAAACCCTGAAAATCCACCCCCTAGTGCAACTCTGTGCCCCCCAGGCGTAGCAATACTATCTGTACAGTTGGTATGACCTGCAATATAAATATTATTATAGCCATCGCAAGTAATACCATTAGCAACACTTGAACCATTAGAACCATAGTAAGTGCCCCATTTTAATATCCCTGAGCTATCAAATTTAGCTATAAAAGCATTTCCTCCTAATAAACTTGATAAAACTGTTTGATAAGCACCAATTGTTGCTACGCTGTCCCTACTTGAGGTAATGCCGGTAATATATACATTTGACGAAGCATCACAAACAACAGCATTGCCGGTTTCATTCCCACTTCCGCCCAAAGCACCTCCACTACCCCCAAAATAAGTTGCCCATAGCATAGACCCTGTAGTGCTGAATTTTGCTAAAAAAATAGCACCCTCACCTCTAATTGTATTTAGGTAAGATGATGATGTAGCTATGCTATCATTGCTTGTGGTGCATCCGGTTATATATACATTGCCCATTTTATCGCAACAGCAACCATAAGCATCTTGCCTTCCGCTGCCACCATAATAAGTTGCCCATTGCAAGAAACCGGAAGTATTAAATTTTGCTAAAAAAACAGAGTTATAAGTTGGTTCGCTAATGCCATAATTTGTTTGGTAAGCACCTGATGTTGCTATACTGTCTGTACTAGTAGTAATTCCTGTTATGAAAATATTGCCATATCCGTCACAGGCTAAACCATAAGCCTCCTCAAGCCCACTTCCACCATAATAAGTAGCCCAAAGTGGGCTACCACTACTATCAAATTTCGAGAGAAATGCATCATTCATGCCTCCAATTGTTGATTGGTAAACGCCTATTGTTGCAATATAAATAGAGCAACTAGTATGCCCTTCTATGTATACATTTTTTGTGCTATCACAAATTACATTACTTGCAACATCTGCACAACCAAAATAGGTAGCCCAATCAATTGTAGGGTCTATAACAAGCGTACCCTCATATTCAGGTATTTTAAAATGAATTACATTATTAGTTAATTGTATTTTTGAATTAATTATTTTTTTACTTAATTTTTCATAACATATCGGACTGCTTTCATTTATTTGTCCTAAAGGCGTAGTTGCTGAAATTCCGTCTTTATTTGTTTGCAAATTTGTAGCACCATTGTATTGTATTTTTATATCGTTAGGGTTACCGCCCGGATGAACAATAAAATCGTACTCCAACTTATTTTTTTTTATATACAAGCTCCAATCTATATTTGGGTAGATGTTTTGATAGGTAATTCTTTTATAACTATAAGCAGTATTGTCTTTGCAAATATATAAAGGGGCAATGTAATAGTTTTCGTAATATGCTTGTTTTTCTTCAGTAATTATTTTAGCTTTTGGGTTTGCACCAACAAGGTTTATATCCACACGGTACATATCGCATTTAACTGGGGTGTCAATTATACATTTTTCAATTACATTTTTATGTTTATGGTTTATTATTGAATTCGATTTTTTGAATTGGTATTTTATGTTGCCACTGCCAATAAACAAATTTAAACCATTGGACGCTGCAAGACAATATTGAATATCAGTTCTTGGCATGCCGAACTGGTCTTTAATTTGTCCTTTATTTTCTATAAATACCAAAGGTTTTTGCAGCATTGATTGGGGGGTATGTAATTGGGCATTTGCTAAAATATTAGACATTAGGAAGAAGAAAAGCAATGTACATGGTTTCATAAATATAGTAAATTTAAGTAACAAAAATTACCCGTTCTTCCGGATTTTCCGCAGGGAATCCAGAAGTAAGAATGAACTCCTTCTCATGAAGGCATTTACTTGACAAAGCTAAATGAAATGGATAGAAATGTTAGAACTAATTTATAACCTTACTTGCCAAAATATGCATTTGTTTTTAATATTCTTAGCTGCGTTTCTTTTCATTTAGCATTAGTTCCCTGAATACGTTCGTGTGAAGATTTTATTTATACTTCCTGATTCCCTGCGGAAAATCACGAAGAACGAGAAAACACAAACAGGAAAAATAGTTATAGAGTAATAAGAATATTTTATAATAAACAATTGTGCCACACTTTATAGAAAGGAGTGGCACAATTGTTTGGTTAGTGTTTGTAATAGCTAATTTTTTACTTAAAAGTATCTAAATCCATATTCAGTTTTAAAACATTTATTCTTTCCGGTCCCATGCCATACATAGGTGCTTCTATATGTGCTTTAACAAGGGCTGCAAGTTTAATAGTATCCATACCGCGAATTTTAGCAATTCTTGCCACCTGTATATTTGCGGCTTCAATACTTATGTGTGGGTCTAAGCCACTACCGCTTGCAGTTACCATGTCAGACGGTATATCTGCTTTTTTTATACCCGGATTATGTACCATAAAAGTGTCTATTCTTTTTTGTACATCTGTAAGATAATCCGGATTGTCGGGTGCTTTATTACTCCCGCCCGACCCGGCAGCATTATAATCTACAGCCGATGGGCGAGACCAGAAATAGTTATCATTGGTAAATTTCTGTCCTATATTCTCATAATAATACTTGCCTTTATTGTCTTTTACAATCTTCCCTTCGCCGTGGTTAGGTGCTAACTGTGCTATACCCAACATAAGTAATGGATAAACTCCGGAAAAGAATACGATACAAATAACTGTAAGTAGGAGGGAGGGGATTATTTCTTTTTTCATTTTTTTAAGTTTAAATATATTTACATAAATAATGTTACAACCAAATCGATTAGCTTAATACCAATAAAAGGAACAATGATACCGCCTAAGCCATATACCAATAAATTTCTTCTTAACAATGCACTTGCACCTATTGGTTTATAAGCTACCCCCTTCAGTGCCAATGGTATAAGCATAGGAATAATAATGGCATTAAAAATAATAGCAGACAATATTGCACTCGACGGGCTATGAAGGTTCATAATATTAATACTTTGTAACGCCGGTATTGAAGTAATAAACAATGCAGGTACAATTGCAAAATATTTAGCTACGTCATTGGCAATAGAAAAGGTAGTTAATGTGCCTCTGGTCATCAGCAACTGTTTGCCTATTTCCACTATTTCTATCAGTTTAGTAGGGTCATTATCAAGGTCCACCATATTACCGGCTTCTTTTGCTGCTGCGGTACCACTGTTCATTGCCACACCTACGTCTGCTTGTGCAAGAGCCGGTGCATCGTTTGTGCCATCGCCCATCATTGCAACTAATTTACCCAAATTTTGTTCTTTACGTATATAAGCCATTTTATCTTCCGGCTTAGCTTCAGCAATATAATCATCTACACCTGCTTTTTCTGCTATATATTTTGCGGTTAAGGGGTTGTCTCCGGTTACCATTACCGTTTTTACACCCATTTTTCTAAGCCTTTCGAAACGTTCTTGTATTCCGGTTTTTATAATATCCTGTAATTCTATAACACCAAGTACTTTATTGTCTTCAATAACAACTAATGGTGTACCACCGTTTGCAGCTATTTTGCTTACAATTGTCATTATTTCGGCAGCAAAAATATTGCCTGCATTCAATACCATTGCTTTTATGGCATCACTGGCACCTTTCCTTATTTTTATTCCATTAGCAAGGTTTACACCGCTTGACCTCGTTTCGGCAGTAAAATTGATTTGTTCTATTATTTCCGATTGATATTTTTCAAAACGTTCGGCAGTAAATTCATTTTCCGATTGTAACTTTTTGCCCAATTCAACAATAGATTTTCCTTCAGGAGTCGTATCTGTTTTTGAACTTAACATTGCTGCATATATCAATTCATTTATGGCAACATTGGGGGCAGTATAGAAATTGGTTGCTTTACGGTTACCTATTGTTATTGTACCGGTTTTGTCAAGCAAAAGCACATCTAAGTCGCCTGCTGTTTCTACAGCCTTACCCGATTTAGCAATTACATTTGCCCTTAAAGCCCTGTCCATACCCGATATGCCTATTGCAGACAGCAAACCACCAATTGTTGTAGGTATCAAACATACAAATAGTGCAATATAAGCAGATATGGGAATTTCCGTTTTAGAATACAATGCAAAAGGATAAAGGGTAACACATACAATTATAAATACCAATGTAAAACCGGCAAGTAGTATAGTTAGAGCTATTTCATTTGGTGTTTTTTGTCTGGATGCACCTTCAACTAATGCAATCATTTTATCTAAAAAACTTTCCCCTTGTTCGGTTGTTACTTTTACAATAATCTTATCAGACAAAACCTTTGTGCCACCTGTTACCGAAGACTTATCGCCACCCGATTCACGAATAACCGGTGCCGATTCGCCAGTTATTGCCGATTCATCAATTGTAGCAATACCTTCTATTATTTCTCCGTCTGTAGGAATAATATCACCTGTTTCGCATACAAACATATCGCCTTTAGATAATTGTGAAGAAGGTACAATATGAACTTCATTTATAAACATATTTCCTAATACTGCAATTTTCTTAGCGGGTGTTTCTTCTCTTGTTTTTCTTAAAGATGCCGCTTGTGCTTTTCCTCTTGCTTCTGCCAATGCTTCTGCAAAGTTGGCAAACAACAAAGTAAGCAATAGAATTAGGAAAATAATAAAATTGTATATAAATGTTCCTTGGCTTTTTTCTCCACTTAGTATCCAGGCACAAACAAACATCATAACAAATGTGCCTATTTCTACCGTAAACATTACCGGATTGCGAAATTGGTACTTGGGATTCAGCTTCATAAAAGACTGCCCAATTGCCTCCATTACCAATTCTTTATTAAATAAATTTTCTTTTTGTTCTTTTTTCATTTTATTAATTTTAATAATGTATTTTAAATGCGTTATTTTGATGGTACTAATGCGGCATCTTCATCCACTCGGCAATAGGGCCAAGGGCTAAGGCAGGGAAGAAAGCTAAAGCAGCAATAATTACTTTTACTGCAAATACCAAAATACCAAATATGGCAGTATCTGTTTTTAAGGTACCACTACTTGCCGGTATAAATTTCTTTTGTGCAAGCAAGCCGGCAATAGCAACTGGCCCTATTATTGGTAAAAATCGTGAAAACAATAATACGATACCCGTGCTTATATTCCAAAACGGATTGTTATCTGTTAAACCTTCGAAACCACTACCATTATTAGCCGATGAAGAGGTATATTGATACAACATTTCGCTGAAACCATGATAAGAAGGATTGTTTAACCATCCGCTGGCATTATGTTTTCCGGCAGCATCTGCAAACCACCAACCCATATTGGTATCGTGTGCAGCTAAATAACTGGCTATTGCAGTACCTACCAATATTAAGAAAGGGTGAAACAATGCAATTATCATAGCAATCTTCATTTCCCTTGCTTCTATTTTCTTACCCCCGAATTCAGGTGTTCTACCAACCATTAAACCACCAATAAATACTGCAAGTATTACATAAATAAAGAAATTCAAAAAGCCTACACCTACGCCTCCATAAAAGGAATTTATCATCATGCCCAGTAACATATTCATACCCGAAAGCGGCATAAAACTGTCGTGCATTGCATTTACAGAGCCTGTTGATATTACGGTTGTTGCTATACTCCAAAATGCAGAGGCAGTAGCTCCAAACCGTATTTCTTTACCCTCCATATTACCACCGGGTTGGCTAATACCCATTTGTGATATATAGGGGTTGCCATGCACTTCGGCAATAACGGCAGGTACTACTAATATTAAAAAACCGGCAGTCATTACGCCCCAAAATATCCAGGCAAGCCGTTTTTTATTACAATAAAACCCGAAAGCAAATACCATAGCAAAAGGTATGAGTATTTGTGCTATCATTTGTACGATATTTGATAAGTAGGTTGGGTTCTCAAACGGATGGGCTGAATTAGCTCCGAAAAAACCACCACCATTCGTACCCACGTGTTTTATGGCTACAAATGCGGCAACCGGCCCTCTGCTCACATGCATGGTATCACCTTGTACAGTTGTTAAAGTATCTATACCTTTAAAAGTCATTGGCGTGCCTTCAAATAAATGAACGAATGCAACCAAAATACATACCGGTAATAAAATACGGGTGCAACTTTTAAGAAAATAATTATAGAAATTGCCTAATTGTTCGCTTGTTCTGTCTCTTAATGCATTAAATACTACTGCTGCTGCTGCCATACCTGTACCTGCCGATACAAATTGTAAGAACATTAATCCGAACACTTGCGAGAAATAAGAAACTCCTGTTTCTCCGCTGTATTGTTGTAAATTACAGTTTACCAAGAAAGAAATGGCCGTATTCCAAGCAAGGTCAGGTGTCATGTTCGGGTTGTGGTCAGGGTTCATGGGCAACCAACTCTGGTTTAGAAGGCAAAACATTGCCCAAAAAAACCAAATAAAATTAAGAGTAAGTAGCACCGTTAAATGCTGCTTCCAGTTCATTTCTCTCTTGGGGTCTATGCTAGAAAGCTTATAAAAAAATCGTTCTATTGGGTTGAAAATAGTATCTGTCCATACTTTTTCACCACTGTAAACTTTAGCCACATACCTACCCAGCGGTACGGCTAATAATAATGTTGCTATAAACATTACAACAACACCTAAAATTTGAGGATTCATGTATATTTGTTTTAATAATTATTGTTTAAAATTTTTCAGGTTTAATTAATACATAAACCATGTAAATGAATGTTAATATCGAAATTATAAGCAGTGCTACCATAGCTGTTTTTATTTTATTGTTTTTTACATTGTCATTGATTCTGAAAACTATCAACCAAATGAAGTGCCATAAATAGCAATTGGCTGAAACCGTTTATTGGTATAGTTTTACAATAAAAGTTATGATTTGTATCTTCTCAAAATAAGAAGGTCTATTCTCATTTTGAGATATTTTGTTTAGAATTTTAAAAAAAGTCGCATTTCCATGATGCTATGTAGCCCAGCCGGAAGAATGAATAAACCCCGTTCTCGATGTAATAAAAAAATATAGCTAAATAAAAGAACTCTTTAAAGCAATTAACACTATAAAACCAATATTATTCTTTTGTTTTTTAATAAATTTATATGAATTAATAAAAAATTTATATAATCTAAAAAAATAAAGACTTTTTCAAGCTTATAAATATAGAGTACCTAACAAAAGCGGAGTTAGAGTTTGAAATGATATGTACTATACATGTATTAAATATAATTAATTAAAATTTATTTGTAATGCATCACACAAATGAAACAATTATTTTTTGCGATTTTCTTTATACATTGGAAGCATTCCAACTCAAATGGTAATATCCTTAACAAGGCTAAATTAATGCTACAAAAAATAGAAAACAAAAAAAGCTGACAAGGTTTTCAATCTTCAAACAATTTTTTGATGTTTGCACTATTCAAACTAACTTTGAGATTGTGTTTAATTAAGACCGAACAAAAGGAAAGGGTATTCCATGCGGAGGCTGCAAATCAAACAGCCTATTGGAAAACTAAAATGGTTGAAGAACGTTTTGCCGCTGCGATGTACTTAAATAGTATCGCCTACAACTTTGACGTAAACAACCTGCCTCGCCTTGACAGAACAGCATTCAAAACACGAAAACACCTATCCAAATGAATGTATCGCTAAACCCGGATTTTCAAGATTTTATTTCCTTTTTTAACACAGCCCAAGTAGATTATATTGTGGTTAAGGGATATGCAGTAATTTATTATGGCTCAACTAAAACAACGGATTTATAATTCATTTAAAAAAACTTTTGCAAGGTGGGCTTTAATTTTCCCATTTTCTATTTGTTTTAATTCTATTACTGCATGCCTTAGCTCTTTCAACAATTGGGTTTTGTCAGGTTCTGAGTTTTCTAATGATGCTAAGCTTGCATATTGTTTTTTAAATTTCTTCCAATAATTAATAGGTATAAATATACTAGTATCCTTTCCCTTGCTGTCTTAAATATGTTGGAGTACCATAATGCCACTAATAATAGTATTTAATAATAAGTAAAGGTAGAGATTATTAGTATTTTTATAAAATAATATCAATTGGAAAATGCTTCGGTATTTATATATTGTTACTGTTTTTGCTAAATAAACATTTATCCCGGGTTTATATTATATTTTTCCAAAAAAGGTTTTTGTTTTATTTTTGGAAAATCATCCAAAAATGTTCATTATCAAAAATCCCAAGGATTAATTATTTTTAGATTTTCAATACCATGAAAGTCTTTTACATTTCTTGTTATCAATTGCAAATCAAACATTAAGGCAGTTGCTGCAATAATAATATCAGGTAATTTAATTTTATGTCTTTTACGAAGTGAGATACTTTGATTTACAACATCTTCCAATAAATCGAATATTACAGAATCATCCATAAAATCGGCAAGTAATTGATAATAGTTGCCTGCTGCATTGAATCCAAGTATTTCAATTTTAGTGATAACAGAAATATTAGGTATATTGTTAATCACTGTATCCATAAATAACAATCCTGATTCAGGCATTTTTTTACCTATATAATCAATAACTGCATTTGTATCAATTAAATATTGCGGCTGTTCCATTCATTTCGGCTTTGGTTTACATATTCTTGTAGTTCGTCTGCAATTTCAGTAGGCAATTTTCCTCTATATTTTTCCGATAGTTTTTGCCCGGTAGGTATTTGTTTTTTCAACACCCTTATCATGTGCAGTTCCGCTAATTCATTTATCATTCCCATTGCTTTGGGATTAGTAACTTGGATCAATAATGTTTCCATTATACAAAGTTAATGAATTAATAAATACAAAAAAATCAAACATTTATTGCAAGTTTATATTTTATCCAATATTTTGCTCTTGTTTGCCAATCACCACTATATTAATGTAAAATTGAATTTGGTAAAACAAAATTTATTAGATGTGCCAGAGCTCAAAGGTTTGGCACATCTTTACGGATTGTGCGGGCAAGAAGCCGATGTTCTAACAATTTTATGGAGGATTTGATGGATATGAAGAATATTTCAGAGAAAATACCCTGATTAACCAACTTTAATTTTATATTGTAACAATTTCTTTGGTAAAATATCATCTATGTTTTGAATGTCTTCGTCGTTTAACTCAATTAACGTTAGACCTTCATTTTTATATATTTCAATTTTCCTCTTCTTACGTTCTAAATATTTGGGGTCATTTTCTAAACCCCAAAATTCAATATAAACCGCTTGAGGTCGTCCATGACCAGAAGGAATATAAAAATCACAATAAACATCTTGTTCAATAGGAAGCTTTCTCTCATAAGCATGTACAAGCCCATATTGATACAACCAATTGTCAATAAGCATTTCAGCTTTACTTCTAACATAATGTCCATCAATTGTACGATGTTTAGCTTCAAATTTTTCCCTAAAATTATCCTTGTTTATAGAAGCTATTGGAATATTAGTTTGAGTTACTGATACTACATTAGAATTTGCATCAAGTGATTGTTCGGACGCATACTCTTTAAAAACCTCTATCAACCTTTTATTTTGAAAAATGCTAAATGGCCACATTACAAATGTAGCTCCAGATGTTTCGTGTTCAAATTGCTTTCCTCCTATACCTTTCCCTAGTTTTGTTAATTGCCAACCTGAAATATTTTTTTCAATCCAACCAAGTTCTGAAAAAATCAAATTAAGTCGTTGTGAAGAAACTTCAAAATGTTTACCAATTGTAGTAGCATTGAGAAGCTTTGTGGTTTCATTTTTTTGACTATTGTCGATTGAAATACTCTCTGGCCACACAATATATTCTCCGTATTTTGGGTTGTATCTTGTTTGCCCTCCTTTTTTTACACCTAGTTCAGTCAATACCCATTTATCATTTTTTCGGTCTATCCAACCAAGAGTTTTTATTTTGTCAAACAAATCTGCGGATTTTAATTCAAGTTGGTTTGCAAGTGCAGATGTTGATATATATTCCATAGTAGCATTTTGGAATGCAATATATAAATCATTAAATAAAAAACAAAATACAAAAAAAGCGAAAGTCCCATCGCTATTCGCTCTGTTTCTTTCGCTCTCATTTCGTGCGGGTGGAGGGACTCGAACCCCCACGCCTCTCAGCATTAGATCCTAAGTCTAATGTGTCTGCCATTTCACCACACCCGCTTTAGGAGGTGCAAAATTAAGGGGTTTAATTTAAATAAAAAAATAAAAATGAATTTATAATATAGCCACATAATCTATATGCATCTATATTATAAATTCATTCAATTATGCCATCATTTCTACTTTAGGCATTTCTTGTGCATAAAGTTTATTTTCAAGTTTGTGCCTTACTTGGTCAAATGCAGCCAATGTTTCATCAATATCTTGGTCTGTATGTGCTGCTGTAGGTATAATACGGAGTTCTATTTGGCCTTTTGGTATTACCGGGTACACGATTACAGAACAGAATATGTCAAAATTCTCGCGAAGGTCGTATGTAAGCTGAACGGCATCGTATAGACCTCCTTTTAAAAATACAGGTGTAACCGGTGTATTTGTTGTACCTAAATCAAACCCTCTTTCTCTAAAACCGTTTTGTAGTCTATTTACATTATGCCATAATTTCTCGCGTAGTTCCGGTTTGGTACGCAATAATTCCAAACGTTTCAAATTACCTTTTACAAATGCCATAGGCAACGATTTAGCATAAATCTGCGAACGCATATTGTATCTTAAAAAAGTAAGTATCTGTTTGCTGCCGGCTAAAAAACCACCGATGCTTGCCATAGACTTGGCAAATGTAGAAAAATATATATCTATATCATCAATGCAGTTTTGCTCATCACCAATACCTGCACCTCTACTACCGATAGTACCAAAACCATGAGCATCATCTACAAACAAGCGGAATTCATACTTATTTCTAAGCACGGCTATCTCTCTTATCTTACCTTGGTTGCCCGACATACCGAACACCCCCTCTGTAATAACTAAAATACCGCCACCTGTTTTCTTTACAATTTCTGTGGCACGTGCCAGTTGTTTGTCGCAATCGGCAATATCGTTATGTTTATATACAAAGCGGTGGCTGGGTATTAACCGTAAGCCATCTATAATACAAGCATGCGATTCGGCATCATAAACAACCACATCGTGCCTGCCACATAAGCAGTCAATTGTAGAAATCATACCCTGATAGCCATAGTTCATAACCATAGCCGTTTCTTTACCTACAAATGCTGCAAGTTCATTTTCCAGCTCATCATGAATATCCGAGTTTCCACTCATCATTCTTGCACCCATTGGCGATGCCAATCCGAATTCTGCTGCTGCCTCTGCATCTACTTTACGTACTTCCGGGTGATTGGCTAAACCTAAATAATTGTTTAAACTCCAAATAATCTTTTCTTTACCGTTAAATATCATTCTGTTCCCTATTTCACCTTCCAGCTTAGGGAATGCAAAATATCCGGGTGCTTTTTCAGCATAATCTCCAATAGGGCCTAACTTGTTTTCAAACTTGGCAAAAATGTCCATATAATATTATTTTTTTGAGGTATTAAAATATTATTTGATAAAAAAATTTTTGCAAAATTAATCAAAATATAATTGTGGGTTCGCTACAATAATTGCACTTTTGTGTTAAAAATTAAAATAAAATTTTTATTATGAAACGTTTTGCTTTATTTGCAATTTTAGTACTAGTAGTATTTGCCTCTTGCCTAAAAAGAAAACCGGTAGATAGACCCAAAATAGTAATTGGCTTGGTTATAGACCAAATGCGTTGGGATTATCTATATAGATATTATAATTTATATGGTAATGGTGGTTTCAAAAGGCTAATGAAAGACGGTTTTAATTGCCAGAACACAATGGTAAGCTATATGCCTGCAAACACAGCACCGGGTCATAGTTGCATCTATACAGGTTCTGTACCTTCTATTCATGGTATTGCTGGTAATAACTGGATTGATAACAGTACTGGCAAATATTGCTATTGTGTAGATGACGCTACTGTGCATTTGGTAGGTGATGCTACTAACGCCCCCTCTATGAGTCCTAATACAATGCTCACCACAACTATTACCGATGAATTGCGTTTAGGCACGAATCTTAAATCACGCGTTTTTGGCATTGCTATTAAAGACAGAGGCAGTATTTTACCTGCCGGTCACTTAGCAAATGGTGCTTATTGGTATAATGATAAAACAGGTGATTTTACAACAAGCACCTATTATCCGTATCCTAATCAAAATCCTGATTGGCTTAAAGCATTCAATAAACGGAAGGGTGGCGACAGCCTTGTAAAACAAGGATGGACTTTATTATACCCACATTCAGAATATGTACAAAGCACTCCCGATGCTACCAACTATGAAAAAGGTTTTAAAGGTGAAAAAGCCCCTGTTTTCCCGCATGTTTTTGATTCTCTTGCAGATAGTGACCGATATAGTGTTTTGAAACTGATACCTGCCGGTAATACTTATTCAATTATGGCTGCAAAGGCTTGTATTGAAGGTGAGCAATTAGGTATGGGAGAGGATATGGATTTTATGGCATTAAGCTTGTCCAGTACAGACTATTGTGGTCATCAATTTGCACCTAATAGTGTGGAAATAGAAGATATGTATTTAAGATTAGACCGCGATATTGCAGAATTTCTTAAATATTTAGATAGAAGATTTGGCAAAAACAACTATTTGTTTTTCCTTACAGCAGACCATGCCGGTGCTCACAATGCAGTGTTTTTGCAAGATTTAGATATTCCCGCAGGTGTTATGTATGTAAATACTACGAATGATTTAAATGATTATTTAAAAAAAGAATACAAAAAAGATTCACTTGTTTTGGGTATTGTAAATTATCAGGTTGTTTTTAATTATTCTCAAATTGCAAAAGCAAATTTAGACAAGAGTAAAATAAAAACGACTATTATTGATTGGCTTAATAAAAAACCTGAAATTAGTTATGTTATAGATATGGAAAATATGGACAAATCCCCTGTTCCGGAACCTATACGTACTATGGCTATAAATGGTTATTATAAAAACAGAAGCGGTGAAATTCAAATAGTTCTTAATCCGGCATGGTATGATATGGGTGGCAAACAGACCGGAATGACACACGGTAGCTGGAACCCTTATGATACACATATACCTTTGCTTTGGTATGGTTGGCATATAAATAAAGGCGAAACACATACCGTTATTAATATGACTGACATTACCCCTACTCTTGCCGCTTTATTACATTTACAAATGCCTAATGGATGTATAGGTAAGCCTATTGTAGATGTTATTAAATAAATTTACTGCAAAATAAAGGCTGTTATCGTAATTTATTAACTTAACAGCCTTTATTTTATTTTCTTTTTACCCATTAATTTTTCAGTCCATTTTTTAGACATAAAAGGACGTTCTATATAGAAATAAAACACACCTGAAATAAGCAAAACAGGTATTGATAGTATAATTGTTTGAAATATAAGATTAGGTAGATAATAATTCGTAACTTTTAGTCCTATTGTAAATCTGCCAAAAAAAGATATTATAGAATAATGAAGTAAATAAATAGAATAACACATGCCACCAATTACAGGTATGAATTTATAACTAAATATCTTTTTCAGAATCTCATTTTTCAGAATAATGTAATAAAATAAGCCAATTACAAATGGAAAAATAAGGATAGCATAAAATTGTGTTTCATTATAGACTGTAGTTTTATCAATAGTAGTTTTTATTGGTAAATATAATATACTCATAAGTAATACAATAGCTACTATGGCTACCCATTTTTGCTTAAATAGACGGCTTGCATAATCGCACACATAAAAGTCTGCTATTAATATTCCCATTAAAAAGTACTGGATATTGGTAAATAGGTTTTCAAATGGAGGTTTATAATAATGTTGGCAGATTATAAAGCCAATTGTACCCAATATTAATAGTATTCTGCGGGGTAATACATTTAATTTTAGCAACTTAAATAATAAGGGAGCTAATATATAGAACTGTATTTCAATTTCTAAAGACCAAGCCACTACTGTTATTAATGGCGACCTATGAAAAATAAAGCCGTGGCTGTAAATTAAGGATGCTAATAAACTGGGTACTAATTGCTGCAAATTATTTACCTTCATTAACAGCATAGCCAAAAACAAGAATAGCATAGCTATAAAATAAGGTGGTTCTAAACGGGTAACACGTCTTAAATAATATTTTTTTAATTCAATCTTTTTTCCGTTAGCAAGATATTGCTTGGCAAAAGGAAGACAAAGTATAAACCCGCTTAGAACAAAAAACAAAGGCACACCCTTATCTCCATTTAATAACACTACATTCAGCCATGCATAAGCGGTGGAATTATCTTTGAATTCTATTAGTGTTTTACCGGTAAAATAGCCGTGAGTATGAAATAATATCACTAAACAAATAGCTAAAAAACGAATACCGTCTATTTCAGGAAAATAAGATTCATTGCTGGTTATTCTTCTGAATTTACTATATAAATTTTCAAACATTTGTTGCAAGTAGCTATTATTGGCTAAAGATAAGGCACCTTTTGAAATATTAGGGTAATTAGGCTACAAATTAAACCACTCATAAACTTAAACTTATCTTTATTTGCAATATAATTAGGTTTTATCTGTGAAATAAGCATATTTGTTGCCTTAAATTTATTATTGATTAACTTTACATGAAAATAGTATAAAAATTGTCGAGAAAAAAAAAGAAGGCACCCTTAATGGGCATTGAAGTAGAGGCTTATGCAGCAGAAGGCAATAGCATAGCCCACTTAGACGAAGGAAAAGTATTATTTATAGAAAACGTTATTCCGGGCGATATTATAGATGTTGCAATTATAAAAGATAAAAAAAGCTGGGCTCAAGGCAAAATGTTACGTTTAATAACTCCGTCTCCCAATAGAATAGATGCTTTTTGTAAACATTTTGGTGTATGCGGTGGTTGCAAGTGGCAAATGTTGCCCTATAAACTACAGCTTACCTATAAACAACAACAAGTTGCTGACCAACTAAAACGTATTGGGCAGGTTGAACTTCCTGAAATACAACCAATTATAGGCAGTGCCAACGAACGCTATTATCGCAATAAGCTGGAATTTACCTTTTCTACACAACGGTATCGTACTATTGAAGAAATAAAAGACAGAGACGAAAAATTTGAATCTGAACCCGTACTTGGGTTTCATGCCCCCGGTCTGTTTGATAAAGTAGTTGAGATAAATAAGTGTTATTTACAACCCGAACCTACTAATTTATTATTAACAACGATTAGAGCCTATACCCAAAAGCATAATTTGCCTTATTATAACTTTAAAGCTCAATATGGTTGGTTACGAAATGTTATAATAAGAGTAACTACAACAAATGAGGTTTTAATTAATTTAGTAATTCATCACGAAGTAAAAGAGGATAGAGAAGGTTTATTAAACTATATTTTAGAACAAATACCTACTATTACTTCTTTAAATTATACTGTCAATTCTAAAGTTAATGATACCATTTACGACCTTGATGTAGTTTGTTGGCATGGCAAGCCGTATATTATTGAAGAATTAGAGGAGTTTAAATTCAAAATTTCACCTAAATCATTTTTTCAAACCAATACATTACAGGCAGAGGCATTATATAAAATAACAAGAGAATTTGCTGGTTTAACAGGTAAGGAAACTTTATATGACTTTTATTGCGGTACAGGTAGTATTGGTATATTTTGTTCCGGATTGGCAAAAAAAGTGATAGGTATTGAGTCTGTTGCAGATGCCATTAAAGATGCAATTGAAAATGCAGCTTTAAATAATATTACCAACTGTGCGTTTTTTGCCGGCGACATAATAGATATTTGCAACGATGCTTTTTTTGACACACATGGTTTCCCGGATGTTATTATAACCGACCCGCCAAGAATTGGTATGCACCCTAAATTGGTGAATCAGTTATTGAAAATATTAGCACCTAAAATTGTATATGTAAGCTGTAACCCTGCTACCCAAGCTCGTGATTTACAATTGCTTGATGTTGCGTATAAAGTAGTACGGTTACAACCGGTAGATATGTTTCCACATACGCACCATATAGAAAATGTAGCATTGTTAGAATTAAAAGTATAAAGTTATATTTATATTATTGTAGGTATTATGGACATTTGTGGTGTTTTTTTTTAGAGCAAATATTCACATTACTCTGTTGGTGGCTACTGTTGTTCTAATCATTGAATAATATTAAACTTTTACAAAGTACGGCATTGCCTTCCTTTCTGGTGCAAAAATAAATTTTAATGTAGAATTGCCGAAAGACCAATTACAGGTTTATTTGTAATTAAATTTATTTTGTTTGGATGATGATTCAATTTTGTTTCCTCCCCCCTTAAACCAAAAAAGTCTTTCGTACATGTACGAAAGACTTTTTTGGTATGTAATAAAAAGGGATTTAGTTACTTGTTTTTACTAATTTTTCTATTTTCAGAAGAGTACCTTCTTGGTCATAAATGCTTATCAGATAGATACCGTCTGCGAGCATGCTGATGTCTATTTGGGTTGCATCGCTGATGTCCATTTGCTTGCGACCG
>CAIYTT010000150.1 GCA_903929195.1 uncultured Bacteroidota bacterium | reverse complement strand
TGTTGTAAAAAGCCTATTTTTGAATGGCTCTAACAACTACATATTCTTTTACTCCAAATGCTATTCGTTGTAAAAAGCCTATTTTTGAATGGCTCTAACAACTGTTATCGCTGAAACTTTGATTTATCAAGGGTTTCAGCGATATTTTTTTATAAAAAATTGTTCATTATTAGTTATATTTATCCTTTTTTATTCAAATTTTTAATTTTATTTGCAAATAAATATTACTATTAAAATTTAAAATACTCATTATGGATAACATTTTAATTCTTAAACAACTTACAAAAGAAAGTATTGAAAATAAAAAGTTTAGTTTCTCCCTACCTAAATCTGTTGAGGGTGTAGAAGGCTATTACGAAAAATATTTAAAAAAATCAGTTGGTGATATTTCTGTAAGAAATGTATATGTGGAATGTAAAGACCGTAAAGGCAACATAAAAAAAGATGAAATAAAATTTGAAAAAGCTCCAATTCATAACCAAAATACATTATTGGCAATGGCTTTTACAAAAGCCAACGAGATGTATGAAATACTTAAAAGTAGATTACCTGAAGTAGTAAAAACGGAATTAATAGAAGGGAAGACCTTATTTACTAATAAAGAAAATGAAGCCGTAACTATTGGGGGGCTAGTATTATCGCCTTTAGAATGTTTAATGATGAGCGGTCATTTACTACAAGGGAAAAATAGTTCATTGATAAGGTCAATAAAAAAAGGTGAAAGGCAGCAAATAAATGAATTCGCAGTAATTTTACCTATTTTAGAGATTGCTTTAAGCGAATTAAGAAACTATCATTCACATATTTTACATGAGCCGGGTCCTATAAAATTTGAGAATATATATGGTGAAGCTATACCCAAAAACGAAAAAGGAACTAATACAAAACTGAATACTATACAATGGCAAAAAGCAAAGGAATGGTTCAAAAATAAAATGGTGGATGTAAAAAATCATCTAATAAATTCTTTATCCAGAACAATAAAAGAAATAGAAGAGGAGCTTACTATACAAAAATTATCTTACCGTCAGCAAGCAGTTTTAGAGGATGAATTAAAAGATGCTCAAAAAGTACACAATACCATTGAAAATTATTGCTTTGAGAAAGATGGCTATGTTACCAAAGATGCACTTTTATTTATTGCATGTATGTTTTTGCGTAAAAGTGAAGCAAACTATTTTGTAAATAAATGGACTGGATATAAAAAAACACAAGGAGTATATTGTACATTACATACATTTTTCACCTATTATTCCATACGCGATAAAAAATCTTTATATTCCCAAAGCTCTCCATTATTAAAATTCAGGAAAATAACCGGCATATTAAGTACTATGCCGCAATTTAAAAACGAATGTTTTGTACCGTTCAATCAATTTATCAATGAAAAAAATGATGAATATGGCAAAAAAATAGAAATAGCATGCAATAATCATCTTAAAGATGAAGAAGCAAAGTGGAATGCTTATTGTATCCCTGTCCGCAAATCTTTTAATCCAACATTTTGGTATCTTGACTACCTAACTAATAAAGGTTATTTGAAAGATTATAAAATAGCTATATATAAAACAATTGACGAAAGGAGCAACTTTCTTGAAACAAATGAAATAAGTACTATTTCTGATTTAAAAATAAGGATGAAAAGTGCAAAAGGAGATGAAAAGAATAGATTGACAAAAATATACAATGAGTGTAAAAAGAATTATTTATTTAAAGAAACTAAAGATGTTTTAGATAATTATTGTATTAAAAATGATAATGCAATGATACAATATTTGCATAATAATATTGCTATTCAAGCAAATTTATCGTCTGATTTTTTAATGAAATGGGTTTTTGTTGATTTGATTTTAGAAAAAAATAATGAAAATTTTATTGGAGAAATGATTAAAAGTCATCTAATAAAACAATATGAAACACTTATAAAAGGTGGTTTTGAAAACAGGAAAGATATTAATTTACCACCTTCATTAAATATAAAACTAATTGATAAAGTAATAACAAAAACAAAAAATTTCACAACAGACGATGCACTAAAAATTATTGAAAATAGGCTAAATGAGTTAAATAAATTTGATGCACGCAATAAGTCACGAAAAGCACCATGGAAATATGAAGCTAAACAAAAAATAGATATTATTCTTGAATTTGTACATTTAGCTTATACTTATAAAGTATATGATACCGGAAAAATTGAGGATAAAGCACAACGGCGACACGATGCACTTTCTGATATGGAATATTTAGATGCATTGGACTACATTAGGTTTTATGGTAAAAATTATGATTCTCCCGAATTTAAACAATTCTTTTTTAATGATAAAAGAACATACTTCCATTCTATACACGGCTCTATAGCAAATTCTAAAACATTAGAAGAACTGTATAATTCTGTATTTCAATTATTTACCGAGTTTTATGAAAACAAATATATTAAAAAACCACACAAAATAAATTTACAGAAGTTTATTAAAATATTTAATCCACCGCAAGCATCAAAAAAAGAACAATTTGAAGAACATGCAAAAAGATTTGCAACAAATCAGGTTTTATTACACGAAATGATAAAGATTTCTGAACGTGCAAAAAATGCTCCTGAATATCAAGAATGGAAAAAAAACATAAAAGACCCGAAAAGAACAACTGATTTTTCTTTAATGAGACATATATTAAAAACAAGAAATCCTTTTGACACGAATACTGATTTCTTCATGAAAATTATTATGCCAGCAGTATTTGAAAATAATAAAAACAACAAAGAAAATGTGCTACTTAATGATAAAGGAAAACTAAAAGGTAATACATCTTTATTTAATACATTAATGAAAAACAAAACAGATGAATTAATGTTATTTGAAATTGCAAAAAAATATTGGGTAGATACTTATTTTATGAAGGGGAATAAAGATATAAAAAAATTAATCCCAAATAATAAATATCAGCTTAAAGAAAAAAGCGAATATGATAAAACTCCATATAAAAACAATTTGTATTTTTATGAATTATATACAGAAGAATTAATTTTGCCATTAGGAGATAATATCGAAATAAAAATAAAACCAAAAAAATATGATGATGAATTTCAATTATACAAAATAGAAGAAATAAAAAAATATATCAAGTATTATCAGCCGCAAAAAAGCAAAGATGGTTATTTGTATTTTGAAGCTATTAATAAAGAAATGAAGAATATTTTTGCAAAATATTTAGATGATTTATATCTATTACTTATTGTTGAAAAAAAAATAGTGCAAGAAAATTATAATTCTTTCTGCCAAAAATTAGAAGATAAATCAAAAGAACCAAATTGGCAAGGTTATCAGCTTATTTTTGGAAGGCAAAAAGAAGATAAAGATAGTGATAATAATATGCTGGCACAAATGATATATAAACAAATAAATCCAACCGACATAAATTACAACCTTGCAAATTTAATAATGTTTAGAAACAATATTATGCACCAACAAGTGCAAGAGAATAAAAAAGTTTACGATAATATTAAAATATCTTTAATTGACTATTGCAAAAAAAATAATATACTATAGTACCTGTCCATTATCCCCAACTATCATACCAACTACACATAAAACAAAATTGTCTTAAATGTTTTATACATTTAAGACCATTTTAATATATACTCTCTCTTATTATTTTTGTACTACAACTCTAAAGTTTTTAATAGCTCCTTCTTTGTTCATGATACTGATAAGATAAATGCCCGGTACTACATCTGTAACATTTAATTGTGCAGAACCGTTGTTGAATTCAATATTATTATTATAAACAATTGTTCCTGTATAGTTATAAACTCTAACAGATACTTGCTCGTTAGTCATATTGCTTTCTGCAATATTAAAGATACCATTACTTGGGTTAGGAAATATCGAATACTCATTTGCATTGGTAATATTACCATTAGTTTCAGCTTCTCTACCTGTGCAACCAGTTGCATTTGGATTTACAGTAATATTTAAAGTAACCGGACATGTACCTATTGAGTATGAAATTGTTACTGTACCGGTAGCAATACCTGTTACAATACCTGTAGTAGAACCTGCCGTAGCTTTTGCTGTATTAGAGCTTGTCCATACACCACCTGCTGTGGCATCAGATATGGTTAATGTGTGTCCAACACATACGCCTGTACCGCCACTTATTGCTGCCGGTGTTGTATTTATGGTAATCGCTTTTGTTGCATTGCAGCCTACACCTGTAGAATAGGTAATAGTAACAATTCCGGTAGCAACACCTGTTACTACACCCGAACCGGAAACTACGGTTGCAATTGCAGGATTACTACTTGTCCAAGTACCACCTGAAACACCATCGGTATAGATTGTAAAGCTACCGTTACACAAATAATTAGGACCGGAAACGGTTGAGGGTACTGCGGTAACCGTTAAAGACTTAGTAACATAACATGTACCTATTGTATAGGTAATAGTAGGCGAACCTACTGTTACCGGAGTAACAACACCCGAACCGGAAACGGTAGCAATTGTAGTATTACTACTTGACCAAGCACCACCTGATACTGTATTTGATAAAGTAAGTGCTGTACCTAAACAAGTAGAACTATTACCTGATATTGCTGCCGGAGAAGCATTTACAGTTGTTACTTTTGTTGAATAACAGCCATTAGCAAGAATATAAGAAACAGTAGCCGTACCAGAGGAAACACCTGTTACAACTCCTGTTGTAGAACCAATTGTAGCAATACCTGCATTGGCACTACTCCAAATACCACCACTAACCGTATTAGACAACGTAAGTGTACTGCCGGAACAAAGTGATGATGTGCCGCTGATTGCAGAAGGACTCGCATTTACAGTAATAGCACGAGTTGTTGTACAACCCGTTTTAACATAGGTTATAGTTGCAGTGCCGTTTGCTACTCCTGTTGCAATACCGGTAGCACTGCCTATGCTTGCAATACTACTATTGCTACTACTCCACGTACCTGCTGTTATAGCATCGCTAAGAGTGGTAGATGTACCTGTACATACAGAAGATGAACCGCTGATAGCCGGCATCGTACTTATTGTTTCCGTAGCCGTAGTATAACAACCCGTAGGTAACACGTAAGATATAGTAACCGAGCCTGCTGTAATAGCATTAATAATACCTGTTGTAGCACCTATTGTAGCTATTGAGCTATTACTACTGCTCCAAGTGCCTCCGGACAGTGAATCGGATAAAGTAGTTGTACCTGAAACACATACTGAATTTGAACCGGAAAATGCAGCCGGATTCGGATTGATTGTTATAGCATAAGTAGCAGGACCGCAACCGGTTGTTGTATAACTAATTAGTGCTGTACCCGCATTCGCACCTGTAACTACTCCACCAGCACTTACAGTAGCAATTGCAGTATTGCTACTACTCCAAGTACCACCGCTTGTAGCATCTGTTAAGGTTAAAGTACCTGATTTACAAACACTGTTAGGGCCACTAACCGGATTTGTTGAAAATATGGTTTCGGTATATGTAGTATAACAGCTATTACCTAATGTATAAGATATAGTTGTTGTACCGTTAGAAACACCTGTTACAATACCTGTTGCAGAACCAATAGTTGCTACGGCAGCATTATTGCTACTCCAATGGCCACCCGCTGTAACATCATTTAAGCTAGCAGTGCCTCCGGAACATACATTGGCTGCCCCGGTAATAGCCACCGGATTCGCATTTACAATTTCGGTAAACGTGGTAGAACCCGTACCACAACTATTGGTTACCGTATAGGTAATGGTTGCGGTACCGGCACTTACACCAGTTACAACACCGGTACTGCTTGAAACGGTAGCAACTGTAGGAGTGCTACTTGTCCATACACCACCGCTAAACGTATTAACTAAGGTAGTAGTTGCACCGGCACAAATAGAACCGGCACCTCTAATAGCAGGCAATGAAGAAGTTGAGCTATTTACCGTTAAAGAATATATAGCAGAACCGGTACCACATGTATTTGTTACTGTGTAAGTTATTATTAAATTACCTGCTGCAACACCTGTTACCACGCCCGCACTATTTATTGTTGCTTTTGTAACATCGCTGCTACTCCAAGAGCCACCTGGAACAGCATCGCTTAATGTAATATTTGTACCTGAACATAAATTATTCGCACCATTTATTGTACCTGCATTTGGCGCCGAGTTGATATTTATGATTTGTATTGCTGTAGCTGTACCACAACTATTTGTAACTGAATACTTTATAGTATCAGCACCTGCAGCAACACCGGTTACCAAACCACCGGCTACTGTTGCTATACTTGTATTAGTACTACTCCATACACCACCTGAAATAACATCGGATAAGCTAAGAGTTGAACCCACACAAACAGATGAACCGCCACTAATACTCCCTGCATTGGCAGCAGGATTTATTGTTATGTATTGTGTAGCAGTTGCAGTACCACAAGTAGAAGAAACTGAATACTTTATGGTGTCGTTACCGGCATTTATACCTGTTACCAAGCCTGCAGAAACGCTTGCATTTGTATTACTGCTACTCCAAATACCACCACTTACCGCATCACTTAAGCTTAAGGTACCACCTACACAAACTGTAGAACCACCGCTAATGCTGCCTGCATTTGGCAACGGAGTAACAGTAATTATATGTGTTGCAACTGCAGTACCACAAGTATTGGTTACACTATATTTTATAGTATCGCTACCGGAAGCAACACCTGTTACCAAACCGGCAGAATTTACTGTTGCTATACTTGTATTTGTACTACTCCACACACCACCACTTGTAGCATCGCTTAAACTTAATGTTGAACCTGCACAAACTGTAGAACCACCACTAATAGAACCTGCACTTGCACCCGGGCTAACACTTATTACTGTGAATGTAGTTGCTGTGCCACAAGTATTGGTTACTGAATATTTTATGGTATCGCTACCGGAAACAAGACCGGTAACCAAACCGCTTACTGAAACTGTTGCTCTACTTGTGTTTGTACTGCTCCAAGTACCTCCACTTACAGCATCGCTTAAACTTAATGTAGAACCGGTACACACAGTTGAACCACCGCTAATACTACCTGCATTTGGTGCAGGATTTACTGTAATAATTAGTATAGATGTTGCATTGCCACATGTATTAGAAACAGTATATTTTATAGTATCGCTACCGGAAGCAACACCTGTAACTAAACCGGCAGAATTTATTGTAGCTATACTTGAATTCGTACTACTCCACACACCACCACTTGTTGCATCGCTTAAACTTAATGTAGAACCTGCACAAACAGAAGTTCCACCTGTAATGCTACCCGCACTTGGCAACGGATTTACGGTAATTAATTTTATTGCAGTTGCCGTACCACAACTATTTGTAACTGTATATTTTATAGTATCTGCACCGGCAGTAAAACCAGTAACCAAACCACTTGAATTTACAGATGCATTTGTTCCTGTGCTACTCCAAACCCCGCCACTAACAGCATCGCTTAATGATAAAGTAGAACCGGCACATACTGTAACACCTCCATTTATGGTACCCGCACTTGCAACTGTTGTAACAGTAACTACTTTAAAAGCAAAGACAAGCCCACAACTATTATAAACTGTATATTTAATTGAATCTGTACCCGCAGTAACACCTGTTACCAAACCACCCGAAGAAACGGTAGCAATACTTGTACTAACACTTGTCCAATAACCACCGCTTGCAGCATCACTTAAACTTAAAGTAGAACCCACACAAACAGTAGAACCACCACTTATGCTACCTGCATTTGGTAAGGGATTAACCGTAATAATATCTAAAGCAGTATTAGAGCCACATGCATTCGTAACAGTATATTTTATTGTGTCAGCACCTGCTGTAACTCCTGTTACAATACCTGTAGAGCCAACGGAGGCAATAGATGAATTTGTGCTACTCCATACACCACCGCTTGCAGCATCTGTAAGGGTTAAAATGGCACCTACACATACAGATGTACCACCTGTAATACTGCCTGCACTTGCTACATGCGTTACTGTAATTATTTTTGTAGCTACTGCTGTGCCACAACTATTAGTTACTGTATATTTAATTGTATCGGTGCCTGAAGAAGCCCCAGTAACTACACCACCCGATGAAACGCTTGCACTTGAATTAGAACTACTCCAAGTGCCACCACTTACAGCATCGCTTAATGTAAGTGTAGAACCACCTAAACATACTGTATTACCACCACTTATGCTACCTGCATTCGGCAATGGGCTAACAGTAATAGTATAGGTTGCAGAACTACCCGAAAACACATAAGTAATTGTTGCTACCCCTGCACTTATTCCGTTTACTGTACCGGTAGTACTACCGATAGTAGCAATAGCAGGGCTGCTGCTACTCCATACGCCACCGGCTGTAGAGTCGCTTAATGTTATTGAAGAGCCTACACAAACCGTATTCAATCCGTTAATACCAGCCAATGCTGATGTAATTTCGGTAACAGATGATGTTGCAGATAAGGAACTACTTGTACAAGTAACAATACATTGATAATAGGTGTTTGCAGAAATGCCCGTAAAACTATAAGTAGCGTTTGTTGCACCGGTAATACTAGTCCATCCACCTGTACCTGAAGCTGACGATTGCCACTGGTAAGTAATACCACTCATTGTACTTGCACCTGTAAGACTTAATGTAAAACCGGTAGTAGCAAAACCGCTTGAAGGAGAAGCATTTGCAGTACCTGCTGTTGGAGTGCCGGTGCAGGAATTTGTAATTTTACGAACTCTTTCATTACTTCTATCTGTTACATAGAGATTTCCTGTTGCATCACATGCAACATCACAAGTATAATAAAATTGAGCTGCAGTTGAAGGACCTCCATCACCACTGAAGCCAGAAGTTCCAGTACCAGCAAAAGTACTTATTATGCCAGAAGATAAATTTATTTTTCTTATTCTATTACCTGTTTCATCTGCAAGAAATAAATTCCCAGCATTAAAACTTAATCCACCACCTGAAGGAATATGAGCTGCTGTAGCAGGTCCACCATCTCCTGAAAATCCACTACTTCCCACTCCTGCAACAGTAGAAATGACACCTGATGTATTTATTTTTCTTATTACATAGTCTAAATCATCAGAAATATATAAGTTTCCACTTGCATCTAAGTGAATCTGATTAAATAAAGTACACCATTAAGGATAAATTCGGTAGTTGAGTTCTGGTAGTTTGCAATGGTAAGATATCCGTTTCGGGTCCACTTCTGATTTATTTATTTTGATTCCTGTGTTGTATTCTTTAAAGTTTAGTCGGACTATTACAGAAAGCCCGGTGTCAGTGGAGGTTTGTTCAATTAGTTTTTTGACCGTTTCATAATTTGAAAATACCACGCCGCTCATTGCTCTGTGAACTTGACTAAACAACCGATGTTCAATAGGGTTCCATTTCGAGCAATATGGTGGATAATGGCATACTATGACTTTTAATCCGGTTTCTTTAGCAAAGGTCATTAATCTATGTTTGAAAAGATGGTGCCTATAGCTATTAGCTCCCCCAGCATCGCAGAAGAGCAAAATATTTTCCGCATCCGGATACTGATGTATGCCGTAATTGAGCCACCACCAAAGTAAATTATCTATGACAAAATCTGCTGTTTCGCTGCTATTACCTATCGTAACATATCCTTTGTTGGCTTGCATATCATAAATGCCATGCGGGATAACCTTGCCTTCAGAAAGATGCTCATAATCATGGTCTAATACCTTGACTGCTTTGGTACAGTAGCATTTACCATCGCGGTACAAATTGCCTAAACGTTCTTTTTTCTTACAATCTACACTCAATACAGGGCTTTTGATATTCATTATCAAGACCATAGAAAAAATGATTTCAAACTGCTCATTTCGATTTGCATATGTACCCGTTGCCAATTGCTTGGATTGTTTACGGTATCCATAGCCTAAAGTTTTCAGCAATTTCTTGATATTGCCATGGCTCACTTTTATTTTATGCTTCTCATAAAACAAACGGGCAATCGTAGCGGGTTTCAAACTTATCCAATAAACATTTGCATCGGTAGGGCTACCTGCTTTATAACCTTCGATAAATTCAATCAATAATTTCTCGTGTTTCGTTTTTTTTTCTGCCACCACCGGGGCGGCGTTGTCTACCAATTGGGATTTGTTCTAACAAAGATGGAGACATCAATTCCTCTTTAGCCTTAATGAGAATCTTTTTGTTAAGCCGAAATAACCAACTTATGTAGTTTGTACCTCCGAGCCCAAGTTTCAGTGCTTCCAATGCAGCGTAATGTCGCCGGTCTTTTTCTGATAAACTCTTGTAGTAGGTTATCATCAGTTCTTCCAATTCTTGTGAGTAGAAATCTCTCATTGCAAAACTTTTTAGTTTCACAATATTACGAAATATTTTGGTGTACTTTATTTAATCGGATTTACTAAGGCTAACCCACCTGGCGCCCACATTCTTGCGGCAGTAGCTGATCCGCCATCTCCAAAATAACCAGCAGAACCTGTACCTGCTATTGTTGAAATAATACCAGATGTATTTACTTTCCTTATTCGATTATTAGTCCTATCTGAAATAATAAGGTTACCTAATGGATCTATAACAATGTACTCTGGGTATAATTGTGATGCGGTAGCTGGGCCTCCGTCACCGGAAAAACCTCCTGTACTATTACCTGCAACAGTGCTAATTATTCCTGATGTATTAATTTTTCTAACCACATAATTTAAACAATCTGCAAAGTAAATATTTCCTGCCGTATCTAAACATATCCCACCAGGTGAATGCAAAGCAGCAGAAGTAGCAGGACCTCCGTCTCCGGAATATCCTACAGTACCAATACCTGCAATTGTAGTTATCATACCCGATGAATTTATTTTCCGAATAGCACTATTATTTATATCCGTAACGTAAATATTACCCAAAACATCTGTAGCAATACCCGATGGATAATTAAATGTAGCACTAGTCGCAACCCCTCCATCTCCAGTATAACCTACAGAGCCTGTACCAGCAAAAGTTGTTATTATTTGCGCCTGCAATATATTGGCATTAAGCAAACAAAATACGACCATCAAAAAAGATAAGAATAAATTCTTTTTCATAACTTACTAATTTTTATAGTGCTAAAGTAATATCTTTTTATGAAGTTTTATGTATTAAAATATTTTTTTGAAAATAAATTATTCAAAAGGAAATTTATTTAACCGCGAGTTAAATAAAAGCATTTTTTTATTTTATTAATTTTTATTCCCAACTATCAAAAAGCTGGTTTATTCCCTTTATTCTTTTCTGCCTTTTCAATATTTTTATCCGGTATCAGCCACCTAATAGCTACTACAATAAATAAAACACCGGATATTAACGAATTTATAAATGCAAGTGGTATTGCTGCCGTATAGATTATTAGTGAGAATACACCCTTTTTCTCCTGCTTTTTTAATGATAATAGAAATTTTTGGTCGTGTATGCCGGTTGATACAATTACTTTTAATAAAATATAATAGGCTATGCCACACAAATTAAGTAATAATGCATAAAGGGCAACTGTAAGGCTGCTAAAATTTGTTTCGCCCATCCATGCTGTTGCAAACGGCACTAAAGATAGCCAGAATAAAAGATGTTGATTAGCCCATATTATTCTACTGTTTATGTTATTAATGGTGTGCAATAAATGATGATGATTGCCCCAATAAATTGCAACCATTATATAGCTTATTATATAACACAAAAAAGTAGGCAGCAGCACTTTTATAGATGCCCATTCTACACTGTGAGGTGGCTTGAATTCTAAAACCATTATGGTAATAATAATTGCAATAACACCATCGCTAAAAGCTTCTAATCTGTTTTTTGTCAATTTATTTTCGTTTTAAAATAAAAAAAGAATTGCCTAAACATATGGGCAATTCTTTTTTTATTTATAAATAATTTCAATACTATCTGTTTTGAGACACATAATCATTTAATGCTTTCTTTTGGTCGTCCCAAGTAAAAACATTATTAACTTTAAAATAATTATTGTTATCAACTGTTCTCTTAAAAGCATATTTGGCAAACTCTAATTTACCATCATCCCACTGAAATAAGTTGCAAATTTCAATAACTTGGTCTGTTGTAAAATAATTTGTTGCAGCAATTGTTTTAGCTGTCGACATTTTTCCATCATCCCAAGAATTACTTGAAATACTTTGTTTTGCTGCAGCAAAGGTTTGTACATCCATTGGCATAGGTCCGGGAGGTGGCGGTGGTGGAGTAACAACTACAACTTGAGTATTTTTATTATGTCCGTGGTCTCTATCGCCTTCATGTCTATCGCCATCGTGCCTATTTCCATTCCAGTTTCCTCCATCATCTCTTCTTCCATCTTGTGGCTGTACTGGTGGTTGTTGCACGTCTTGCCCAAAAGTCATTGCATACTCATCGGGTGTGGGTACATAATCTTTCATAGGCATACTCATAAAAAAACGAAGTTTTACATCGCCATCATTTCCTCTATTCATTTTCAAAGTTACATTAATAGATTTATTATCTATTGGGTTTTGAAATGTAACTTTTCTTATTATTGCTCTGGTAGTATTGTCTGCAAACAATATTTGTACATCGTTCACCGGCTGCATTAGTCCTTCGATTCTGATATTGGATTGCGGATTTATGTTTTGTTTCACTCTATTTATTACAACATAAAACAAATCTCCATTTTCAGAAAATATCGTTAATGTATTGGGTTCTTTTGGCTGTCTGGCTCCCGGATAGGTCATTCCTGAACGTTGAGATTGCCCCTGTGCATTACCCAAATAAGTTGCTAACAATAGACAAAAAAGCAATAATGATTTTAATTTCATAAAACGTATTTTTTTTGCAATGTTAAGAAAATAATTTTAAATATTTTAATTATGATTGAACAATTTTTATGTCCTTTTTGTTTGAATGTGATAGACTTAGAAATTTAAAATTGGCACATAGAACGTAAAGAATTTAATAAAAGTAAAAATCATTTATTGCATTAAGAAATTATACTTATAATTTTATTGTTAGCAATTACTAATTTTGTTTACTTAAATCTTAGCAATATTTTAAAATAGCGTACTATATGAATCAAAATTGGGAATTAAAAATAGACGAAATTTACAATAATAGAAATTTACTTCAAAACAATGAAAATAAACAAATAATACACAATATTATAGAAGAAATAGATAAAGGCAAATTAAGAGTTGCTGAAAAAGTGGATTCCGGATGGAAAATAAATGAATGGGTAAAAAAAACAATACTTTTATATTTTAGTATTCAACCCATGCAAACATGGACAGTTGAGCCTTTTGAATTTCACGATAAAATGTTATTGAAAAAAGATTTTGCCTCATTAGGAGTACGAGCAGTGCCACACGCAGTTGCAAGATACGGCGCATACATTGCAAAAAATGTCATTTTAATGCCTTCTTATGTAAATATAGGAGCATATATAGATGAGGGAACTATGGTTGATACTTGGGCTACTGTTGGCTCTTGTGCTCAAATAGGTAAAGGAGTGCATTTAAGTGGCGGTGTGGGTATCGGAGGCGTTTTAGAACCCTTGCAAGCTGCACCGGTTATTGTTGAAGATGGTTGTTTTATAGGCTCCCGATGCATTATTGTAGAAGGTGTAATTGTTGAAAAAGAAGCCGTTTTAGGTGCAAATGTGGTATTAACACAATCTACCAAAATTATAGATGTTAGCGGTGATGTGCCTATAGAATTTAAAGGAAGAATACCTGCAAGGAGTGTTGTGATTCCCGGCAGTTATACCAAATCGTTCCCGGCAGGCGAGTATCAGGTAAACTGCGCATTAATTATTGGTAAGCGTAAAGAATCAACAGACCTTAAAACCAGTTTGAATGATGCTTTGCGTGATTTTAATGTAGCCTGCTAATTTCCTATTTTATACGCAATCTATTAGTTTCATTTATTTATCTAAATTTACTATACAAAACGAATGCAAACGCAAATAAATAGTGTTTCAGACATTTTTATTAAAGAAATATACGGTTTAAAAGCAAGTAATTATATCTATTGCGTAATAATAATATTAATTACATTATTACTTAAAAAGCCTTTGGCAGGAATACTAACAAGATTTAGCAGCCGGTTTGCTGCTAAATTCAGTTACATACAACATAAAAATGAAATACGCACATTGCTACTAAAACCAATGGAGCGTTTTTTACAAACTATTTTATTTTTTGTTTCTTTTTATCTTATTAAAGAAGCCTTAGATAATATTGTTTTGTATCACACCGGCAAAGGCACTAATAAAATTGAAGTAACGGTATCGGACTTAGGTGAGAATGTTTTTCTCTTTTTATTTATATTCTACCTAACAATTGTCATTACTCATTTCATAGATTTTATATATTATCTAAGAATGAGTAAAGCACAGGAAGAAAAAAACCTTTCTAGAATACAAATACTACCTCTATTTAAAGAATTGCTTAAAATGGCATCTTGGATAATGGCTGTTTTTTGGATTTTGGGTAGTGTGTTTAAAGTAAATGTACCTGCACTTATTGCCGGTTTAGGGGTGGGAGGGGTTGTACTTGCTCTTGCAGGTAAAGAAACACTTGAAAACTTCATAGCGTCCTTTATGTTATTGTCCGACAAGCCCTTTAAAACAGGAGATTATATTAAAATAGCTGACCTTGAGGGTACAGTAGAAAGAATTGGTTTCAGAAGTACGAGAATAAGAAACTTAGATGGTTCTGAATTAGTGATTCCTAACCAAAAACTAGTTAGTCAAAATCTTATAAATTTTTCAGAAAGAGATGCACAAGGCATAAAAGTTATCACAAATCTTAGATACGGAATAACACCTGAAGATATAGAAAAAATGACCATGGAATTAAAGAATGTGCTTCTAACTATTTTTCCTATAAAAGAACCGGTATATATTTGGATTGATACTTTTGACAAATTTACATTTCAATTAATTATTTATTATTACTTTCCAAACCCCCTACCCGATTCTTTAAACTTTTTTGATTTAAAGCATACAGCAAATTCAAAAATATATGAAGTAATAAGCAAATATGCTACTTTGGGCGAACCATTTATAATTCAAAAATAAAAACGAACAATGCACACTTATTTAGCACTTGGCGATTCTTATACTATTGGCGAACAAGTACCCAATAATGGTAATTTTCCGAATCAAGTAGTCGAAAAACTTCGCAATATCGGAATTACTATTGCAGAGCCGGTGATTATAGCACAAACCGGCTGGACAACCGATGAATTATTAACAAGTATTCGCGAACATAATTTACAAGAAACGTTTTCTTTTGTAACACTACTTATAGGTGTCAATAATCAATATAGAAACCGAACTATTGAAAACTATAGAGATGAATTTACACAATTATTAAATATTGCTCTGTCTTTTGCAAAAGGAATAATTACGCATGTTATAGTGGTTTCAATACCCGATTGGGGAGTAACTCCCTTTGCAGAGGGTAGAAATCAAGAACAAATAGCAAAAGAAATAGATAATTATAACACAACTTGCAAAGAAATAGCTTTAGCGGCAAATTGTCATTTTGTTGAAATAACTGAAAGTACCCGCAAAAATGGAATTTCGCCTGATTATTTGGCAAATGATGGACTCCATCCTTCTGCAAAAGAATACAGTATTTGGGCTGATAAGATTGTAAAAATTGTTGAAGAAGAATTTAGGAAATAACCTGTCAATATATGAATCATTGCATGTATTTTTGTATTATATATAGCGTAAATCCTTGTTTTAAATAATCAATTTACTTGATAATTATTAAAATGATTTTTGCAGAAAAAAAATTAGGTTATATTTGACCAAACATTTTTTATGAAGTATTTTTATTCCTTAATTTTTACAACATTATTCATATTTATTTACTCAATACAGAGTAAAGCACAGAGTAGAGAAATTATTACAATTGCAGGTATGGGAGTTGGCGGATTTAGTGGTGATGGATATTCAGCACAAGCCGCTATGCTTAACGGACCAAACGATGTTGCCGTTGACATGGCAGGTAATGTTTATATTGAAGACTTCTACAATTTCCGTATTCGTAAAGTATTAAGATATGGCAGTATTGTAACTTTTGCCGGCAATGGTTTAAATGGCAATACCGGTGATGGTGGCATTGCTACCAATGCAGAATTTAGACCCAACGGTGTTGCAACCGATAAACATGGTAATGTTTACATATCAGACTATGCATTTTCACAAATTCGCAAAGTAAATACACTTGGTATCATATCTAATTTTGCCGGTGGTGGTATTGCCGGTTATTCCGGAGATAACAATCCGGCTACAAGTGCCTTACTTTCACATCCGCAAGGAATGACGATGGATAAAAAAATGAATCTGTATTTTGCAGATGTTTGCAATCATGTTATCCGCAAAATTGATTCTGTTGGTATTATCACAACTATAGCTGGTAACCATATTGGTGCTTGGGGTGGCGACTTAGGTTTAGCAATAAATGCATCATTAGATTCACCCTATTCAGTTGCTAAAGATAAATGGAACAATATTTATATAGCTGATTACGGAAATAACAGAGTACGCAAAATTGATACATTCGGAGTAATTACTACTTTAGCAGGTACCGGATTCTATGGTTATACCGGCGATAACGGACCGGCTGCATTAGCAACATTCAATAAACCTACCGGTGTTGCCGTAGATACGGCAGGTAATGTTTATATTGCTGATTCTAGAAATAATGTAATACGAATGGTAGATACATTAGGAAAAATAACAACAATTGTAGGTAATAGCTGGGCCGGTTTTAGTGGCGATAATGGCTTGGCAATAGGTGCTAACTTAAATAACCCGCAAACAATAGCAATAGATACATTTGGCAGTATTTTTATTGCCGATGCAAATAACGAAAGAGTACGTAAAGTATATTGGTCAACTACAGGCATAAGTAAAGTTGCTGCTACTACGCAAATTAATGCCTACCCTAATCCTTTTTATAATAAAATTACTATAGAGGGCATAAATATTGAAGATGTTATTTCCATATCTGATATTACAGGACGTAATATTAATGCTGATATTATTTCAAAATTCCAAAATAAACAAGTTATTACTATAAATAATCTAATTCCAGGTATGTACTTTATTAATATGACTGCCCCATTATTTTCCATATCTATTAATGCTTTAGCATGACATGTTATATATTCATGTTCTACTAAACTTCTTAATTTTGGTTCAG
>CAIYTT010000149.1 GCA_903929195.1 uncultured Bacteroidota bacterium | reverse complement strand
CAATATTAAATTTTTAAAAACACTCTTTTTCTTAAAAATAATTCGTTAATTTTATTTAAGAATTATTAAATAATGAAAAAACTCTTTTTTTACTTAATTATACTTAGTTCTTTAACTACTATTGTTAAAGCACAAAGCCTTGTCATAGATTCTACACGGTTTATTGACGGTTATAAAGGTGGCGTAATCATTCAAAATGCTATAACTACAAGAGATAAAGGAATTTTATTAGTAGGCTATGAGTACCGAAATCCGGGTTGGATTATCCCGACTTTTTTAACAGATACATCAAATGAAAATGTTCTTATTGCTAAAATAGATAGCAACCAACAAATTGACTGGATAAAGATTTACGGAGGCACTCATGATGATCAGGGGGTAAGTGTGTGTCAGACTCTTGACGGTGGTTTTGGCGTTTTGGCAACTACGAATTCTCGCGATGGAAATGTAACGGGCTTTAAAGGTGGGCAAGATATTTGGTTATTACGCATAGACAGTATTGGTAATTTAGTATGGGGGAAAACTTTTGGCAGTTCGGCGGAAGCAACATCTATTGCCAATGCGCCTGACAATGGATTTATTATTCTTGGCACAAGCACAGGTAGCGATACCGATATATTGATACATTACGGGGATATGTTTACCGAAGACTGGGTTGTAATTAAGACAGACAGTATGGGTAATAAAGAATGGTGTAAAGATTTAGGCGGTACACTACAAGAAGAAATGAGCGGCAGTATATTAGCAATAGACTCTGCATATTATTTAATCGGTTCCAGCAATTCAATAGACCATGATTGTACTGATACTTTCTGGCATCAGGGTATTAACACTTGGGATGATTATCACGTATTAAAGATAGATAAAAGCGGTAATGTATTATGGGACAGCAGTTATGGTGGTAGCAAAAATGACATAGCTAATTTTGCCATGTACGATATAAGAGACAGCACTATAATGATTATAGGTGGTACGGGTTCCAATAATTATATGGTTACTGATTATCAGGGAGGGGGGGATTTTTGGTTACTAAAAATAAATAGAAACGGAACTTTAATTTGGGAAAAAACATTCGGTGGTATCAGCCAGGATTATGGGAATAGTATTTGTATTGCACCAAATGGAGGATATATGTTATACGGCAGTACCGACACAGGCACGACAGTAAATACTCATCTTGATTTGTTCTATATAGATAGTGCTGGCAATGAAATTAAGAATAAAATTTTTGGGGGTAACAATTATGAGGAGGGAAATACGCTTATTCCTTATTTAAATGGGTATGCAGCAATTGGATATAGCGCATCAGCTGCTTTTACAGAAGGTAGTTCGTATGGTAAATATGCAATAGGTCAACAAGCATTTATTAGTTATATTGATTATTGGAAATTATTTATTACTAAAGTAAATAATTTAAAACAAATGAATATTTACCCTAACCCGACAAGTGGTGAAGCCCGAATAATTTTACCGAACCATTACATAGGGAATCTCTCAATTACAAATTTTGTTGGACAAACAATATGCAAGCAAACAACAAAAGAACAAAACATAGAAATTAATGTAAGTGAATGGACTAACGGGGTATATTTAATAAAATATCAAAGCGAAGACGGGGTAGTGTTGACCGAAAAACTCATAAAAAATTAAACCAAGTAAAATACAATTATATGAAAGCAACACTACGAATTTTAGTTTTATGCACCGCCATGTGCTGGTGCAACAGTTTGAATGCACAATGGTACCGCCCTCACTTGTCCTCGTTTGCAACGAGGATAATAAGGTTAGGCGTTTTTAACGCCCTTAAATTTTATCAAATAAAATAATTAACTTTGAAAAATGTAAAAGAATGTGATTT
>CAIYTT010000148.1 GCA_903929195.1 uncultured Bacteroidota bacterium | reverse complement strand
TTGCAATGTGCCACTACTCCCCTTTTGGTTAAATCAAGGGTTTGAACAATTTTATATAAATTTCAGAAAGGGAATAAAACTACCTGAAAAATACAAAACATCTGAAAATTTATTAAAAATTGAATCCACTTTTAAATTAAATTCTTTAGGGTTTGGTAATTGGGTAACACAGGAAGATAGGTACAACTATTTGTGTGCTATGTTTATTGCTTTTTACGACCTTGATAAAATTTTACAATTCAAAAAAAATATTGGTTTAAACAAAACAGTATCTATTTCTTTCGGTGCAAGGGGTAAGGGTAGGGCTTTAGCTCATTTTGAACCTAATAGTTTTATTATCAATCTTACAAGATACAAAGATGAACCGGATATGAATAAAGAAGAAAGGTTTGCTTTAACCGGTGGTGCTGGAGCAGTAGCCCATGAATACGGACATGCTATTGATTATTATTTTGGAATATATAAAGATAAAGATGCCAAAATTTATTCGCTTTCCGGTGGTACAAGTACTTCACGCACTTTAAACCAAAAGGGCGGGCTTATGAGGGCAGCAATGGACAATGTTATGAATTCTATTATTTGGAAAGTAGAAGGGAAAAAAGTTAGCCCATATTATGAAAGGCTTTTAAAAAATCACGATACAGAATATTTTAAGGCAAGAAACGAAATATTTGCAAGGGCTTTTGAAAAATACATTGAATACAAACTTAAATTAAATGGTATTTCTAATACTTTTTTGAATGAACCCAAATACACGCCAACAGCCTACCTTAATGACAATGAAATGAAAATATTAATACCTAAAATGGATTTATTAATTAATTATATGCGATTATCTTTAGGGTAGGGGAATCCCCAATTTTTAAAATTTCAGTGTTTTTGTTTCACTTTCATTTATTTTTTTAAATATTTTGTCCTGTAAATAGATTTCGGTTTGTGTTAAACTGTAATGTTCTATTTGTTGCTGTAAAAATTTCAAATCTGCATTCTCATTCTCGTTTACAAAATATTGAGCACTGGTGTGTTTTAAAGCATAAAGGTGCTTTTTAATACCTAAACCGTCAATAACTATTTCCTTCCAAATCTCCGATGCTCTATTGCTTAAGCTGTAAAAATTTTTATCACTTGGTTTGAAGTTTTTCCCAAACAAATAATAATGGCTTGGTAGCTTATCGTAGCCTATTTTAATAAGCATTTCTTTTAGTGTATTTAGCAATTGTTTTTTTGTATTCTTTCTGTTTTTACTGGTTAAAGCACCAATATTAATACAGTTGTTTACATAGTCAATATCACCGGCTTTAAGCTTCGCAATATGGTATGGTCTTATAAATTCATGTACTAAAAACCGAACAAACAAATAGTATTGAGGGCTGTAATTGATTAAATCCGGTACTATTATTTCTATTTCAGCAAGTGTTATAGGTTCAAATAACCTACTACCGGATTCAGGTAAAAAGGTAAGTTCATCTAACGGATTGACAACAATATACTTTAGGTTTTTTCTAATAATCTCAAAGCAGGTCTTAAAGTGGCTAAGGTGTTCGTTAAGATTAGCGTTACCATGGCCCAAAGAACTTTTATAAAAAAGGAATTCCTGAAACAAATCTGCTGTGAAATCAGTAACCGGTAATTCTTCTAAATCGTTTTCAATTAACCAACGTTCCAGTATTGTAACAAAGCTTTTATAGCTGCTCGCTGTCCGGTCTGATTTACCTAACATTCTAATCTTAAGCTGCTTTTTTAATGCGAAAATTACAGTTACCGGCTCCGATGCCGAACCTAAACTTACTTTATTAGCCTTTTTTTCTTCACTTTTGAAATAATTAAAGCCTTCTAATAAGCTTTTATTTATTTTATCAATAACATCTTTGGCATAATCTTCTCTCTTTTTTAAATCTTTTATCCGATTTAAATCAAATGTTTTTCTTATCCTTTGTAGTT
>CAIYTT010000147.1 GCA_903929195.1 uncultured Bacteroidota bacterium | reverse complement strand
TTTTTATTTTTGTATCTTTATCCAGTATTATTTGTTTTATTTATCCATACGCTAAACATAAAATCTTTTAGTTCTATGTATAGTGTATAATATTAATTTATGCCATGAAATTTGAAAATGTATCAGCCAAAATTATATTATATATAGGTTACTTAATAGGTATAGGTGGCATAATCAATATATTGGGTTGGCAATTTGATGTTATTATTTTTAAAAGCTTATTTCCTGATATTGCACCAATGCATCCACTAATTGCATTAATGTTTATTTTAAGTTCGCTTTGGATTGTTTTAAATAATTTTAATGGAAATAAATACATTTTATTTTTAATATGTTCTATTATTACTTTTACGGGTTTTATTCATTGTTTTTCTTACTTCCTTCCTTTAAATTTCTTTAGATACGACAATCTTATATTTGATGAAAAAATTAAGAACAGTATCAATTTAATAAAGGTTGCACCCAATACTTCTTTTGTTATTTTTCTATGTGGCTTGGTTATGCTATTAACCAAGAAAAATGAGTATTGGATACAAATTATAAGACAATTCTTAATTTGCATTGGTTTTATCATGGTTTATGTGTCACTTTTAGGTTACATATACAATATTTCAAATGTATATAAATTTGGAAAATATACTCCTATGGCATTATTTTCCGCAACTATGTTCTTATTTCTGCATGCTGCTTTATTTTTATTAAATACAACAACCGCATTTGCAAAAACGTTTTCCTCACCCTTAAACGGAGGTAAATTACTAAGAAGAGCTATTCCATTCATTTTATTTATGCCCATTTTTACCGGCTATATAAAAATTTGGGGTGAAACTAACGGCTTATATACACCGGAATTCGGATTAGGATTATATACGATGTTTTTTACATTATCACTTTTTCTATTTATGAGTTTATATGCAGCTTTAGAAAACAAACAGAATGAAATAAAAATTGAATCGGAAAAACAAATTGCGGAAAGCGAACAAAAATTAAAAGATTTATTTAATACATTAGTTGAAGGTGTTATAACCTTTGATTTATTAGGAACAATTCTGTTTTGTAATCCTGCGTTGTGCATTATAACCGGATATAAAGAAAGTGAATTAATAGGAAAAAATATACCTAATTTATTAATTCCGATTAGCAACAGAACAGAGTTTAATAATTTAATTGCTGTAAACAATGGTATTGAAGGAATTCTTTCTATGGAAATTGTTAGAAAAGATGGTCAAAAAATAAAAATTTCTTTAAAATCAAGACCACTCACAGATAAAAATAATAAAATATATGCATACATATCAATTATAAATGATATTCCATAATTTTATATTTTCTAAGTTTATTACCATTTTTTTTAGTTTTATAATTTATACTTTTATATATTATTTATATTTTTCCATTTTATATTAACAAGAGAATTTATGAATATTTACATAACGCGAAAGCAATATCTATTTATTATAGGTTATTTTGTAATATTATGTGGCATATCCGTACTTTTAGGTTGGCAATTTGATGTTGATGCACTAAAAAGTTTAATTCCCGACCTTTCACCTGTTCATCCTGTTGTAGCAGTTATCTTTATATTAAGTGGAATATGGCTTATACTCTTTCATTCTTCTTTAAAACACATTTATATAATACAGTACATTGCAATATTTATTACTTTAATCGGACTCATTCACTTTATTACGTATTATTTTCCTTGCAAAGAATTTAGAATAGATAATTTACTATATGCCCAAAAATTGAATTTACAATCTGATAAGTTTCTAATATCACCTATTACCTCAATAATATTTTGTATGTGTGGAGTTGTTTTTTTTACTACAGAAATTAAAAATATTTATGTACAAGGGTTTCGGCAATTACTTATTCTCATTGGTTTTTCAATTTCATACATAACACTAATAGGATATATGTATGAAATAAAATCGACATATAAATTTAATGACACAACTCCATTGTCTATTTTTTCTGCTATTGTTTTTATTTTTTTATATATAGGATTATTTCTAACTAATACAAAATATTTAATAGTAAAAGCATTTCTATCCAATTTAAGAGGCGGACATCTATTAAGAACTACAATACCCTTTCTGTTACTTTTGCCTTTTGCTATTTATTATTTATGGCTTTTAGGCGAAAAGAAATCACTATTTCCTAATTCTTATGGCGTTGGCTTGTATTTTGCAATATTTGTATTTTGCATATACCTTTTCATTACCCTTTATGCATCAATGGAAAATAAAAAAAATCTGGTGAAAATATTATCAGACATTCAATTGGCAGATAGCGAAAAAAAATACAAATTATTATTTAATTCCTTTCAAGAAGGTGCAGCAACTATTAATTGGGATTGTACAATTATTTTATGTAACCCAAGTTTTTGTGCCATTACAGGCTATGCTGAAAACGAACTTACAGGAAAAAATATTATTTTTTTATTAGTGCCTGAAAGCGAAAAAAAATCGTTTTTAGCTATTCTTCGTGCTGATGAAACCATAAAACAAAATGATTTAAAAGCAGAAATTATTAAAAAAAACGGCGAAAAAATATGGGTTACATTTAGAGTTAAAACACTGCAAAATCAAAAACAAATCTAACATTACCCAATTAATTACTATAACGGATATAACTGAAGAAATACTTAAAATAGAAGATTTAAGAGCTTTTACTGCTTCTGCTGCACACGATTTAAATGCACCACTATCAAGAATATCTGTTTTAGCAGACTTTCTTAAAGAAGATATAATAGATGGAGAACCGAAAACCTACTTGGATATCATATCTGAAACTTGTAGTTCTATGTCGCAATTATTAAAAGATTTACTCTTGTTTTCTAAACTTAGTGCGGGGCAGGTAGAAAAAAAGAACTTTGAATTACTGCCTTTAGTTGAAAATATTATTAAAACTATTAAGCCAAATACACACAATGGTGAGGTAATTATTTATCCATTACCATCAGTAAATGCAAATGAAAGTGCTATTAAACAACTTTACATTAATTTATTGTCTAACGCTATAAAATATTCATCTAAAAAAGAGTTCTCTATTGTTGAAACCGGTGTACTTGAATCTAACAAACAATTAGTTTTTTATGTAAAAGACAATGGTGTTGGGCTAAATGCACAACAATTAAAAACCATTTTTACACCTTTTAAACGCTACCATCACGATTTTGAAGGCAATGGTATGGGCTTGGCAATTGTAAAACGTATTGTAGATAAGCACGGAGGTAAAATTTGGTTAGAATCAATAGAAAACGAAGGGCTAACGGTATATTTTACATTAAATTCTGAATATTCACTGTAAACCTACAAAATAGTTTAAGTATCGCTATTTATTTTAAAATAAACCATGCAATTGCGCGTCTATTCTTTTTATTACTTCCGCTAAATCGCCTTCAATATCTTCAAAATTACAATTATCTACATCAATTATTAGTAGTGGTCCATCTTTATAATTCTCAATCCATTCATTATAAAATTTATTCAATCTTTTTAAATAATCCAAGCGAATATTTTCTTCATAATCCCTACCTCTTTTTTGTATTTGCTCAACTAATTTAGGTACAGAAGCTTTTAAATAAATTAAAAGGTCAGGTGCTTGTATTAAAGTTTTTAAATTTTCAAAAAAAGAGGAATAATTTTCAAAATCTCTATGCGACATTAGCCCCATATCGTGTAGGTTAGGAGCAAAAATACATGCATCCTCAAAAATAGTTCTATCTTGTATCACAGTCAATTCACCTTTTCTAATTTCAAGCAGATGTTTTATTCTATTATTTAAAAAATATATTTGTAGGTTAAATGCCCATCTGGGCATATCTTCATAAAAATCTATAAGATAAGGATTATGGTCAACATCTTCATAATGTGGTGTCCATTTATAATGTTTTGCTAATATACCTGTTAAGGTTGTTTTGCCGGAACCTATATTACCTGCAACTGCAATATGTTTAGTAATTAATTTGGACATGACTATAAATTATTTTATAACAAAAAAATGAAGATAATAGTTTCAAATTACATAAAACTATTTTCAATAATAATTAATTCCTATTAGCTTTCTTGCTCCATCAATTGTTATTGATGCACTTTCCCTAGCTTTTTCAGCACCTTTTTTTAATATTTTTCGAATACTACTATCATCTCTTTGTAAGTCATTGGCCTTATTTCTTATCGGGCTTATAAAACCAACCATATCTTCTGCTAATTGCTTCTTTAAGTCGCCATATCTAACCGTGCAATTATTATAAGCATTCAAAAAATGCTCATAAGTTTCCGATTTTGAAGTAAGCTTCAATAATAGAAATAAATTTTGAATATAATCAGGCATTATTGCATTAGTTTCTTGTGGACCTTGGTCCGTTTTTGCCTTCATTATTTTTTTGCGTATTATATCATCATCATCATTTAAATATATTGTTGCATTTATATTTTCGCTTTTACTCATTTTACCTAAACCGTCTAAACTCATTATTTTTACAGTTTCCTCGTTAGAACGATAAACATGAGGTTCGGGAAAATAGAACCCGTATCTGCTGTTAAACCGTTGTGCAAAATTTCGTGCCATTTCAAGATGCTGTTCTTGGTCTTTACCTACCGGAACTTTTACTGCACGATGTATAAGTATGTCTGCAGCCATTAAAACCGGATAAGTTAGTAAACCTGCATTTACATTATCAGGGTTCAGTCTTACTTTTTCTTTAAAAGTTGGCACCTTTTCTAACTCACCCATATAGGCAAGCATATTAAGCATTAAATATAATTCAGGAATTTCCGGAACATCACTTTGGGCGTATAAAACTGCTTTTTCAGGGTCTAAGCCACTGGCAATATATTCTGCTACTACCCTAAATACGTTTGTTTTAAGGTCTTTGGGGTCGGGGTGTGTGGTAAGAGAATGGTAGTCGGCAACAAAGAAATAACATTGATGCGCATCCTGCATTTTTAAATAATGTTGCATAGCACCAAAATAATTTCCAAGATGTAGATTTCCAGTAGAACGAATACCACTTACAACAATTTCTTTACTCATAATGCGAAGGTAAGCAAGGTTTTAAAATTTTAGACTTTTAAAAACAAAATAGCTTTTTAATAATGGATTATTTTTTGAGGATTCTATTATAATTTACTCTTTATCTAAATAAAAATCTTCAGCACCATTTATTTGTTTTCCTGTCTCATCTATTTGATATACAGAACTTAAAGTATCATTTGGGTTAATAGTCATTTCTTTTCTTATTACCAATTTATTACTTACAATAATAGCATCAATAAACGATTTATCTAATGTTATAATACTGTCTTTAATAGTATATTTACCTCTATAATAATCGGCTCCCAAAATTGTCCAATTAGTTAATTTATAGGTATTATCTGTTTTAAAGTCAAGCCAAACACCATTGAAATCTATCATTTTACTTCTACATCTAAAATTATTTGGCGAAATATCTTTCTGATATTGAATGTATAAAATAATAAAAAAACAAGTAGATAATAATACTCCTATACACGTTGGTAAAAAAGAAAATACATCTTTATCTATTCTGTAATACTTTCTATCTTTAATAAATACAAATGCAAAAACAACAATTGAAATTATTGAAACAAAAATATCAGGAATGAAATCAAAAACAAATGAGTGGTCAATAGTTCTTGTATAATACCAAATAGCAAAAATGCCAACAACGACTATAAAACATATTCTTATTTTTGTGTCATTTCTAATCACGTCGCTTACTCCTTATTTAGTATCAACCTTTTTACAACACTACCCTTTTCAAAATCGCATTTAATAAAATAAACACCGGTTGAAAAATTAGATAAATAAATAGAAATTGCATTATTATAATCAATACTATTTATTCGAATTTCGTTTCCTATAACATCCAATATACTCACTTTAATTAATTTATCGGCATTCGTATTATATGCAATATTTATTAAACCATTGCTTGGATTGGGGAAAATTTTCAATTCTCTATCTATTTCTATTTTAGAAACTCCTGCCGGCCAACCAAGCAAATTCGGGTGCTGAACTAAAGTAATATTTTCGCCATCTACACCGGCAACTGTTGTAACACAAGAAACCATTACAGCCGCTTGTTGTGGTGTAAATAAATGCATGCCTGTATCATCGGTATAGTCCATAAAATCAAGACAAGCTATTCCATAATGCTGAGTATCAACAGTACCGTAGAATTGACATGCATCGTTAATTGTACCACCTGTAATGGTATAACTTGGGTTGCCACTTGTATGTGTGCTTTGTGGTGGCGTATCATCTATGCCATCATCATGCCCACCACTACTCCACGGACATAGGGAACCGTCATCACCCCATACATGCGATAGTTCAAAAAAGTGCCCGCACTCATGGGTCATGGTACGCCCTTCATCAAAAAAAGTACCCGTGCCGGTTGGTGTATAATTGTCGGAAGATAAAACCCTTTTACCGAATACGTTCCACTTTAATGCAATCCCTTCTTCATTATCGGGGCTTGTGCCACCACCTGAAACAGTAAAAAATTTAGACAAGGTTATACCACCTAAACCCATACCGTCTAAGAAATTAATGCACCATACATTTAAATATTTTGTTACATCCCATGCATCTAAACCCGGAGAAAGGGATGTTGCACCAGAACCTAATGTACTATGTTTTGCATCGCTATAATGGTTTGTCCAGCCGTTAAAACCTATGGAGCTTATTATTCTTACTTCGTATCCGGGAGTACTATTGCCATTTGGGTCGGTATGAGCCAAGCCAAAGTGAATACCTGTAGAAGCAAATAAGGATTTCCAACCGGCAGGTATTGCAGTTGAGTCAGCATTTAATGCATTAAAATCTCTATTAAGTACTGAAATTTGAGAATCACAACGTTGCTTAATACCGGCATCGCCACCTAATTGATTATATTTAAGAGTATCTATTACAATATGAAATATGACTGGAATTGCCGTTATAGAACTAGTCCGTTCATTATTACCTGATTTTCTTTCTTCAATTATTTTTGCTGCTTTTTCTTTTAATATAATTTTATTTTGTTCTATTCGTGTACCTAATTCAGGTTCTTCAGTTCTTTTATAATTTATATAATCAGGTAAGCCGCATTTTCTTTGTGCATTAGCAAAAAAAGCAATTAATGTAAACAATGTAATATAAAATAAAAAAATCTTCTTCATATAATCCTATTTATTTTAAAATCAAAAATAGGAAATACAATTGAAAAATACAAAAATTTTAATAATATAAAATTAATTTAAATAAAGCCAAATTTATTATTAAATAATTTGCCGGTAATATTACCAACAATTATACCCAGAATAGCACCGAAAGTAATATCTAATGGGTAATGGACACCTACATATACCTGTGCATAGGCAACTAAAACAGCCCAAAATATTGCTATAAGCCAAATCCCTTTTATTTTTTTTTGCAGTGTTATTGCTGCAAATACTCCCATAGAAAAATGATTAGAAGCATGAGAGGAAGGAAAACTGTAACCGCCGCCACAAGGCACAATTAAATGTATTACCCCTATTAAATCTAAGCAATTACAGGGTCGTGTTCTATGAAATAATGGTTTTAAAAGCGAGGCACTAATTTGGTCAGATATTGCAAATGTTAACAAAAATAGACCACACCAAATCCATCCTTTTTTACCAAATTGATTGGGCATAAACAATAGTAAAAAAAGATATAAAGGAGCCCAAAACCATTGATTTCTAACAAATGGAATTATTGAATCAAAAAAATCAGAATGCCATTGTGTATTTAGGTAATACCAAGCAGCATGGTCTAAATAGATAATAGTATTGTGTATATTATTAAACATTTTTCTTTTTAAATACCATTATTAATCTTGATGATTCACTTGAAAAGTACGGATTTAATTCATAATCACCAAAGCTTGCTACTAACGACATGCCAGCAATTTTAAACATTTTTATAAAATCAGCTAAAGAAAATTTTGCAACACTTTCTATATAGTATTTTTGCTTCCTTTCTGCATCAATAAATTTTATTTCTTTAATTATATGTTTATCATCCATTTTTCTAGTTATATGAAAATGATAACTACCCCTATGTATTATTTCTTCCTTTACTAAATTTGCTATAACAGCTTCATAATTAAGATAATCTATAACAAGAATTCCATTAGAATTTAAACAACCTGCAAATGCTTTTGTAGCTAAATTATGGTCTCGAGAATTTAGAAAATACCCGAAACTTGTAAAAAAATTGAATGCATAATCAAAATAGTTTATATAAAAAGGCATTCTCATATCCTGAACAAAAAAACTTAGATTGTCTGTTTCAAATGCCTTTGCTTTTGCTATTGCCGGGTGCGATATATCTATACCTGTTACATCATATTTATGTTCAGCAAGTTGTTTAGCAAACCTGCCTTCGCCACAAGCTATATCCAACATTTTACTCCCGGCCGGCGGTTGTAAATAAGCTAATAAATTTATTAGAAATTCTTGTGCCTCTTGTTCATCCCTATTTTGATACAAAATTTTATAATAAGGCGAATCAAACCAATTTTCGTTACACTCCATATTCAATCAAAAAAATAATAAACTAAAAAAAATTAAAGTTGCCATTCTACAATTTTATTAACCCACTCCGGCCTGTAGTTGGTTTCCACTCTAATATAATTATCTGTAAAGCCCTCCATAATACCGTTTTTATCTGCTATTTCAAAAAGTACATTTCTTTTGGTACCCTTTTGAGACTCTGTGAAATATTGCATTTTTTGATAAGACAAATTTCTTAATACTTTATTTCTTTCTTGCCTTATTGTAACCGGTATAATTTCTTTCATTTCGGCAGCAAGTGTATTATCCCTTTCAGAATACGTAAAAACATGCAAATAAGAAACATCTAATTGATGTAAAAAATTAAAGGTTTCTTTAAAATCTTCATCTGTTTCTCCCGGATAACCTACAATAACATCGGCACCAATACAACAATGCGGCATTAGCTTTTTTATAAGTGTAATTCTTTCACTATATAACTCTTTCTTGTATCTACGCCTCATAGAAGCTAATATTTTATTACTGCCACTTTGCAAAGGAATATGAAAATGAGGAACAAATTTAATTGAATTTGCTACAAATTCTATTATTTCATTGCTTAACAAATTAGGCTCAATAGAAGAAATTCGTATCCGGGCAATTCCTTCTTCTTTATCCATTTCCTTAATTAAATCAAAAAACGAATATTTATGTGTATTGCCTGTGTTTATGATTCCAAAATCACCAAGATTTATGCCCGTTAATACTATTTCCTGCACACCTGCTGCTGCAAGTTCACGCATATTATGTAGTACACCTTCTATAGTATTGCTCCTACTATTGCCTCTTGCTTGCGGTATAGTACAAAAACTACAATTATAGTTGCAGCCGTCCTGTACTTTTAGAAACGTTCTTGTGCGGTCGTTTAATGAAAAAGAACTATTAAAACCCTCAACTTCATTAATATTGCCGGCGCATATTTTTGCTATATCTCCATTAGGTGGCTGTTTTAATAATTCTTTGAGATGTGCAGATAAATTAAATTTTTCTGCGGCACCTAAAACTAAATCCACACCTTTTATTTCTGCTATCTGCTGTGGTTTCAATTGTGCATAGCACCCTGTTATAACAACTGTAGATTCAGGACTTCTTCTACGAATGCGTCTTACAAGCATTCTACATTCCTTATCTGCATTGTCTGTTACGGAACAAGTATTTATAACATATACATCTGCAATTTCGTCAAAGTCTTTTTTAACAAAACCATCTACTTGAAGCGAACGGCTTAAAGTAGATGTTTCTGAAAAATTTAGTTTACACCCTAATGTATAAAAAGCTATTGTTTTATTCATTTATCTATAAAAGGTGCAAAAATAGGGAATAGAATTTTGATAGGAGTACTAAATAATAATTTTAATTTATTTTAAATAATTAATTTAATACCTGAAGCCCATTTTAAAACCACCTTGCACTAAACCACTCATACCTTTATTATCGCTACCTATGCTATTGATATAACAAAAGCCAAAACCAAAATCTAACCCTACATAAATCTTATCGGTAGCATTCATGTTTAAAGAATTATTTAATATAATACCAAAAATAGTATGTGTATAAACGTTTCTTGATAGAACGCTATTATAACCATCATAAATAGTGGTTGTTTTCTGCCCACCTGCTAATACTAATGATGGTCCAATAGCATATTGCGACTTACCAAAACTACCATAAGGATAGTATTTTATACCCGGCATAATATAAAACATAGGGTCTGTATTGGAACCGACATTTTGGTTATTACTTAAATTAAATGTAGTAATGATAGGAAAATAAAATGCAAAAAGACCTTCTTTATCTAATGCCTTTTCAAAATTTACTGCAATACCTACTCCATTTTCTGTAAATTGAAATGGCGAAAAGGCAAAAATATGCGGCTTAGACGAAGTTTCGGAGTAATTAGCTCTGCTTTTTTCAAAATTAGATTTGCCTTGTTGATTGTTATTATCATTAAAAACATCTTCTGTACCGTTTTTGTATCTTATTTTTTCAACTTCTGTTTTCAAGATTGTGTATTCCGGTCCTGTAACATTGTCTCTAAAAACATATACGACACTTGTAGTATTTATTGTTTTCACTTTTACATCAAGTACATCACCATTTGTTTTAAATATTTTATCTTGTGCATAAATAGTGCCGATAAAAAACACTGCAAAAACTAAAATAAAAAGCTTTTTGAAATTCATGATTTGTTTTTTTTAAAAAGTTAATAAAAATTTATCTTAAATTAGATTCAAAATGTTAAAATAGTATAGCACAAATCATGCCAAAGTTTATTAATACTTAAAATTTCCGTATTCACTTTCAATAATAAGTTCTTTTTTATCTGAATCTGTAATATAGCCCGATATTACTGCATCGATATTAAAACTATTAGCTATTTCAATTATACTTTTTGCCGTTTCTTTATCTGTAAATAGTTCTAGTCTTTGCCCCATATTAAATACTTCATACATTTCTCTCCACTCTGTTTTTGCTGTTGCTTGTATCATTTTAAAAAGAGGTGGTACAGGCAGTAAATTGTTTTTCACAACCTTTAATGGTTTTGGCAAATAATGTAAGCATTTTGTTTGCCCACCACCACTGCAATGTATAATACCATGTATGGCATTAAAATGTTTTTGTATAACTTTTAGTATTACCGGTGCATAAGTACGTGTTGGCGATAATAATAGTTTACCTATATTAAGGGGTGTTTCATTCGTATCTAATAATGAATAACTACCATTATACACTACATCGTTAGGAAGATTAGGGTCAACACTTTCTGGATATTTTAATGCATATTCTTTTTTCAGCATTTCGTGGCGGGCACTTGTTAAGCCATTACTACCTATACCGCTGTTATATTCTGTTTCGTAACTTGCTTTGCCATAACTGGCTAATGAAACAATAACATCGCCACTCTGCATTTTTTCGGTTGTTATAAGTTTGCTTCGTTCCATTCTTGCAGCCATAGTGCCATCAACAATTATGGTTCTTACCACATCACCCACATCGGCTGTTTCACCACCCATAAGCATTATATCTATGCCTAATTCTTTCATTTCATTAAAAAAATCTTGTGTACCATTTATTATTGCTCCAATAACATCGCCCGGAATTAAAAGTTTATTTCTGCCAATAGTTGATGAATAGGTAAATGGTCCTGTTGCACCAATACATAGCATATCATCTATATTCATTACAATTGAGTCTATTGCAATACCCTTCCAGACGCTTAAATCGCCTGTTTCTTTCCAGTACATATAGGCAAGAATAGATTTTGTACCCGCACCATCAGCATGCATAATATTACAATAACTATCATCATTACCCCAAAAATCATCATATATTTTACAGAAAGCATTCGGATATATTCCTTTGTCTAATTTGGCAATTGCTTTATGCACATCTTCTTTCTGTGCCGATACGCCCCGTTTGTTATACCTATTATCCATATATTATTTTAATCTGACTACTTTTTTAAGATAAGCAAATGTAAGGAATCGTTTTTTGTATTTTTATATTAGTTGAAGGATAAAAACTTCCCGATTATCATTAAAAATTTAAATGGGCAGTTTTATTTTTGTATTTTATTGATAATGAAGTACTTGTAAAAATATAATTGCTCAATAATTGCACATTTCATATTCATAGTGGGCAGTTTGTTTTTTGTTGATTCATTGGGTTTGGGTGTAAGGTATTTTATTTATTAGTAGCATTTAAGGTTTAATTGCACATTTTTAAGGGTGGTTTGTTGGCGTGTGTGTTGTTGGGCATAGGTTTGAGGGAGAGTGTTTTTTGTGTAATTTTATTTTTATATCTGCATCTGTCTTATTTGTCTGAACGATGATTGCACGATTTTCTTGATACACTTGATGCCCAAGCGGGCTTATAATGAAAAAAATCATATTTCGGACTACAAACAGACTTAATATATAATAAATGCGAATACAATACGAACCCAAATTTATATTATAACATTTAGGGTTATAAAAGCTTTGTTTCTAATGGCCGGCATCTAAAAGTATTCTTCTGTACGCTTTAATAAACAAAGCACCTAAATTTTTATATGGTGGAATATAATCTGCAAACTTTTCTTGTAATTCTGGTTTTTTGGCAAAATATTCATCAAGTTCGTTCCATATTTTTATCCAGTCTATATCTGCACCATCTAAAAGTTTAGTATTAATAGCCTTTATAATTGGTTCATTTACAGCCATTACACCAGTTTGTTTACTAGAAATAATATGTGCATCGGGCGAGTGGTCTAATACAACTGCTAAATTATGGTAACCGCCACAAGAACCAAGCACTACAATTTTTACATATTTGTTTAGCTTAGACAATGTTAACGGTAAATGATAGCTATGCCCCCTATGTATAACAATAGTGGGATGTATGTTGCTATCATTAAGATGGTTTACTAAACGTTCTTGTGCATTTTCATCATCCGGTTCTTTTAGTGGCAGATTAGCATATATAACAATTTTCTTGCCGTTTACAGATGCAATTTCAGACCAATATTCAGTTGTTTTTATCTGCCAATTTTTATCCTTTTTAAAACCATCCATAAAGCCGTCATAAGCTTTTTCGCCATCATCATCGCCAAAAAAATAAACTTGCTCATAAACTATGCCCGAATCGTTGATCAACGTTTTAATAGGCACTTTATTTATGGGTGGCAGGTGCAATCGTTCTGACGCAACAACAGAACCGGTATCGGTACTAGAAATTTTATTACCCTCAAAAAGCCTTGATAATAAACTATAAATAATCATGCCTTTCTTGCTTTTTTGCGAAAAAGACTGCTCATAGTTTACCTTCACCTTGGCTTGTAAAAAAGCAGACAGTGCAGAATCTTTTATGCTACCAAACGCATCAGCCACATCAACTGCATCTTCCAATTCATCGTCTCTACCATTTTGCAAACCGGCAATAAACTTAGACATCAATTTTGTACGGTTTGTGTCTTCAATAGTATTTAAAAAATCCGGTAGCGTGTTGTAGTTAGCTGCCATTCTAATAAATGTTCTAAACCGGTCGTAATGTAGCGTATCTAAAAATAAATCACCTTTTACAGGTTTCATCCTTTCTATTAGCCTTTTAAATGTACCTAAGTAGCTGCTTGTATATATTTCGTCTTGACCGTTTACAATAAGGTAATACAAATCGATACTTGATAATGAGTCTATACATTTAAAACGTATATTATCTTTCGATTCGTGCAACTCATTCATTTCTCTAACATAATTTTTTATTCCCCTATATGCCAATTCTTTCGTATATACATTTTCGGCAATCGTATCATTCTGAATCTTTAAGCGAACTAAATTTTTATAAAAATCATCTTTATTTTCAGTAATAGCATCAATTTCACTAATTGTTTTATGTCCGCTTACTATATCGCTTAAAAAAGGTAATGCTTTTAAAGGTGCGTTTGAAACATCTGCAATTCTTGCGATAGCTTGTACTAATGGGTCTTTTGTGCGATGAATTGCATTTTTATAAGCTGCGTTTGTAGATGTTGCATAATTAAAAATTAAATCGGGTTCTAATAGAGCATCGGCACTTATTATTTTTCCGGCAAATGTATCTGTTGCAAATTCAGCTAATCTTCTTATCATCATTTTGGGGTTTTCTTTACCCATATATGTATAAATGTAAGCACGAGCATCCGGCGCGTTTTCCATTAATAGCTTACTGTTGTCTAATGTATATATGTTAGAATTTGAATGTGCAAATTCTAATAGCTTATTTTCGTTTGATGCGATAAGCATACCTCGCATGTTGGAAATTAAATTAATATAAAAATAGGGTTCAATTTTAGAATCTCCGTTATAGCGGCGTAAAAGCTCCCAAATAGCTGTTAAGCAGCGAATTTTATGCTGATTTTCGGCAATGGAATCTCTGCCACCTGCTATGGGCATATTTTCTACCATTCGTTTATATTTGGTAATATCTTTAAGTATAGCTTTCGACAAAATGCTTGAAACAGATGTATCTGCTGAAAACTGAATAAATGTATCTATTTTCCCATCACTTAAATCGGCTCGTTTCTGTTCTTTTTCTATTTTATCGTGTATATAAACACGATTGAAAGGTATAGTGTGTAAAAATGTATCCTGTATATATGGATTCAATTTCGTGGTATCTTTTCTATATTTCTTAGGGCGAATATCTCTGGGTGGCGGGAAACCTAAATGCTTTATAGGCTGCGGATTTTGTGCCTCAACAGGTAATGCAAAAGAAAATAAAACAACAAATAATAAAACGTATTTATTCATTAAATAATATGGCAACAATAGCTATTACAATAAAAAAAGTATTGTGTTTTAGAATCGTTTTTTGTTAGCTACAAAATTAAACGATTCTAAAACACAATATTACTTTTGGTTTAATTAATATAACAAATTATACTGCAAAAATGGGATACCCCAAATACTGTCTAATAATTCTTAATTAATGTACCAATTTAGCTTCTACAATTTCAGGATACAAAGGGAACGAAAGCATAAACTCATTTACCTCTCCCTTTATTGTATTAATAACCTGTTCGTCGTCCGGATGCATTAATGCACGGTCTAACCAGTTTACAATATGCTGCATGTCGCTTTCCTTCAGCCCTCTTGTGGTAACAGCCGGCACACCAACACGAATACCCGATGTAATAAATGGTGATTTGTCATCGTAAGGTACCATGTTTTTATTTATTGTAATATCAGCTTTTACTAATGTATTTTCAGCTTTTTTACCACTAATATTTTTATTTCGCAAATCTATCAGTAACAAGTGGTTATCTGTGCCACCCGATACTATATTATAGCCCTTTTCGGTAAATGCGTGTGCAAGTGTTTGTGCATTTGCAACCACTTGTTTAGCATAAACCAAAAAGCTATCTTGTAATATTTCGTGAAAAGCAACTGCCTTAGCTGCAATAACATGCTCTAATGGTCCACCTTGTGTGCCGGGAAACACTGCTAGGTCTAATAACTGGCTCATCATGCGTATTTCGCCTTTAGGACCCTTTAGCCCCCAAGGGTTTTCAAAATCGTTTTTCATAACAATCAATCCGCCACGTGGCCCGCGAAGGGTTTTATGTGTGGTAGTAGTTACTATATGGCAATGGTCGAAGGGGCTACTTAATAAATGTTTGGCTATTAAACCAGCTGGGTGCGAAATATCGGCAAGCACTAAAGCACCTACTTTGTCTGCAATGGCACGAATACGAGCATAGTCCCAATCGCGACTATAAGCCGATGCACCACAAATAATAAGTTTTGGTTTATGTGCCAATGCTTGGCTTTCCATCATCTCGTAATCTACCCTACCCGTTTCTTTACTTACACCATAATGTACCGCATGATACGTTTTGCCCGAAAAATTTACCGGCGACCCATGTGTAAGATGTCCGCCCATGCTTAAATCTAAGCCCAAAATGGTATCACCTGCCTGTAAAACAGCCAACATAACGGCAGCATTTGCCTGTGCCCCACTATGAGGTTGCACATTGGCAAACTGCACACCAAACATTTCTTTGGCACGGTCTATAGCTAATTGTTCACTTTTATCTACAACTTCGCAGCCACCATAGTATCGTTTACCCGGGTAGCCCTCAGCATATTTATTGGTCATTACACTACCCATAGCCTGCATAACATAACGGCTGGTAAAGTTTTCGGAAGCAATAAGTTCCAACCCACAGCGTTGGCGTTCTAATTCTTCGTGTATTAAATCAAATATCGCATTGTCTCGATTCATACTTTCTATTTTTAGTGGTACAAATATACTATTTAACAAACAGTCTTTATAGAAATTTGTTTGGGAACATAAAAACAAGGTTCTTCTTAATTAATGAAAAAGTGATTTACCTTTGTTGTTACCTTGAAGCTAAAAATTGATACCCTGCCCGGGTGGCGAAATTGGTAGACGCACTGTGTTCAGGTCGCAGCGTTCGTAAGGATGTGCCGGTTCGAATCCGGTCCCGGGCACTATAAATGAGAGCGAAGAGCGATGTTTCTTAGCTATTTATTTAATTTGTTTATTTTTATGTTTTAGTTTAGCTTTGTGTAGATGAATGCAATTGTAGATAGTGCTTTATTAGGAGTACAAGATGCTTTGCAGAACAGTTTGAACAACAATTGCACAAGATACTGTTCATCCGTATGTTACGCTGTGCATACGGTGGTAAGAATAAGCCAGTTCTGCGAGTGTATGTAAAGAACTGATGTTAAATAAAAAAGACAAAGCAATGAATTCCAAAAACGATTGTGTATTTTTAGCTGAAAGTAAATTATCTCTTTAATTTAGCTTTGTCGAGGTAAATGCCTTCAGAGAAGGAGCACATTCTCACTTCCGGATTCCCTGCGGAAAATCTGGAAGAACGGGTTATATAACCAAAGCAATTTTAACACAATTGTCATACTTAAATATGTTTAGAGTATATTTTGATACTAATGTATTCAGAAATCTGGAAAGTAATACTTTGCCACTTTACCATGCGTTAAATGAATCATTAAATTCTTATAAACACAATTTAAGTTTTTTCTTTTCACCTGCACATATCAGAGATAAAAGAAAAGCTGATGAAAGGAAAATAGATTACTTCCAATTCATGGAAACATTTGTTAGAGATAATCACATTAGCTATCATGGATTGAAAAAATACACTACTCATTACTTAGCTACCCCAATGATGGTATATAATGATGATGCCCCAGAGCATGAGATTTCCATGTTTTTAGAAGAAAAAGAATTTGATAACAATTCTTTGGAAGGTATCAAAACAATTTTAAAAAATACACCGCTACCTTTTGATACAAATATTTTCACTAAAGTGCCGGAAGAACATAAGAAGTTATTTTCTAAAATGTTCCCATTGAATAAAGAAAAACTAACGTTTTATGACTTTATGCTACATCAACTTTCTTTCTCACGAGAAATGACCACGAATAGTAAATTATATAGCGAATTAAGGAACTATATTTTTGAGAACTTTAATAAAGGAAAGTATGATGTACGAAATGAAGAAGTTGATTTTAATCAAGCATTTAAAGATAGCTATTTCCAGAAAACTTTTATAGAGTATGTGAAACAATCACTTAATCCAAATGACCAAACCAAAATATTATATTATGATTTTTATATACAGTCATATAATATTTTAGACATACTTGGTATAAGCAAGGATAAAATAAAAGCAAGAAATGGGTTTAATAACATTCTTAATGATGCAATGCATTCTTATTATGCCATGCATTGTGATTATTTAGTAACGGAGGATAAAGGATTAACTGAAAAATCAAAAGCCTTATATAATTTATTCAATATACAGACTAAAGTTGTTTCTACGGATGAATTTTTAAAAATTCTTCCTGATATTGGAACTGATACAGAAATCAAAATTACTCACTTCGTTAATAAATTTATTAAGGATACAATTGAAGGTGAAAAATCCGAACTTACAAACCTACCTGAGGATACAATTTCATTTAGAATTGAAATACATGAAAAATATTTTAATTTTTTTGACCAAATGGTGCAATTTATAATGAAGTCTGGTGAAATGTATTTTGTCTTAGAAAAGAAAGAAGAATATTTTTTGTCAAGCCCCAATTTTAGAGAGCAAGAAGCATTGGTAAATAAGTGTATTAATTTTTTGGGCTTGGATGTTAATCAGTACGGGTTATTTGACTTTGATAATGAAATTGAATTAATTAAAAACAACAAGTGGGTTGGGCGGCTTTGGAAATTTAATAATATTTTATTTTACCTACATAAAAATAATGGGACTGATAAAATTTGCCTACAAATTGGGCCTTTCAATCCAACCGCAACAAATGGAAAAGAATAACTCATTTTCTTACATTTCCCATTTGAGTTATTCCTGAAAATGCACTTATAATAAATCTTATTCATTATTAACACCAAAAATTATGTATAAATAATTCTACAATCCTAATTTCTGTGCCACCTTATAAATTTCAATCAAATCTTCATACAATTGGTTCGACAATTCCCCGCTTGGGACTGGGGCACTATAAATGAGAGCGAAGAGCGATGTTTATAAGATATTTATTTAATTTGTTTATTTTTATATTTTAGTTTAGTTTTGTGTAGATGAATGCAATTGTAGATAGTGCTTTATTAGGAGTATAAGATGCTTTGCAAAACAGATTGAACAACAAATTGCACAAGATACTGTTCATCCGTATGTTACGCTGTGCATACGGTGGTAAGAATAAGCCAGTTCTGCGAGTGTATGTAAAGAACTGATGTTAAATAAAAAAGACA
>CAIYTT010000146.1 GCA_903929195.1 uncultured Bacteroidota bacterium | reverse complement strand
TTTCATCTTAATTTAATATATTTTATATTTTTTTATAAAAAATATAGTGAAATATTTTTAATGGTTAAATGATTATTGATATTGATAGATATTATATATATTATAAACGATTTTTTGAATATTACCCAAATATATAGTTGTGTAAATTTAATGTGTTTGAAAAACTGACCAAAATCAGTCTTTAAATTGCCTTAAATCAGTTTTTGCAGTAGGGTAGCTATTTATTTTTGTAATCGGAAAATTAAAAACTTTTCCTAACATATATTTATGCCATTTTATCATAGTCTTGGTACCATACCGGATAAACGACATATTGTTTTTCGCCAGCCTAACGGAGAACTATATCAGGAAGAGTTAATAGGGACGCAGGGTTTTGGTGGTTTATCAACATTAGCCTACCATTTATACCCCCCTACAAGGGTAAAGCAAAAAGGGAAGCCTTACTCCATACAGCCCAAAATAGCAATAGAAAACGGCTTAAATGCTATGAGTTTTAAAGGCTTTAATATTGAGCCTGAAAATGATTATATAAAAAGCCGTAAAACTTTGTTTGTTAACAGTGGCTTGCATATTGGCTTGGCTGCTCCCAAACATTCTACGCCTTATTTTTATAAAAATGCCGATGCCGATGAAATGATTTTTATTCATAAAGGCTCCGGCGTTTTAAAAACGATGTTTGGTTCGCTCCCATTTGAATATGGCGATTATATAGTTATACCAAGAGGTACTGTATACCAAATAGAATTTGACACAGAAGATAATCGTTTATTATACATAGAATCTTTCGACCCTATATTTACTCCTAAAAGATATAGAAACGATTTTGGACAGTTACAAGAACATTCACCTTTTTGCGAAAGAGATATAAAAAGACCCCAAAATTTGGTTACCCATAATGAATTAGGCGAATTTGATATTTATATAAAAAAGAAAGGGGTTATTTTTCCTTATACCTATATCAATCATCCATTTGATGTTGTAGGGTGGGATGGCTATCATTTTCCCTATACATTTTCTATTTTTAATTTTGAGCCAATCACAGGTCGTATTCATTTACCGCCACCTATACACCAAACTTTTGAGAGTAAGAATTTTGTGGTTTGCTCGTTTGTGCCACGTATGTACGATTACCACCCATTAGCAATTCCTGCCCCCTATCATCATAGCAATATAGATAGCGATGAAATTTTATATTATGTTGATGGCGATTTTATGAGCCGTAATAATATACAAAAGGGTCAACTAACATTACATCCGGGGGGTATTCCTCATGGTCCACATCCGGGTGCAATAGAAAGAAGTATTGGTAAAAAAGAAACACATGAATTGGCAGTAATGATAGACCCTTTTCAGCAGGTTATGGTTACAGAGGAAGCATTAAGTATTGAAGTGGATGGGTATTATAAATCTTGGTTAAGTTAATTATATAATAACATAATAATATGACAGACAATTTAACGAAAGTAGAAAATTTTAACTACGGTATTGAAAAGATTTTTGACAAGGCACAAGATTTTTTGCCAATTAACGGTACCGACTATGTAGAGCTATATGTAGGGAATGCAAAACAGGCAGCCCATTATTACAAAACAGCATTTGGTTTTCAATCTTTGGCTTATGCAGGTTTAGAAACCGGTTTAAAAGACCGTACATCTTATGTTTTGGTACAAGATAAGATTCGTTTGGTATTAACTACTCCCTTAACAGAAAACAATACAATATCCGAACACATAAAGAAACATGGCGATGGTGTAAAAGTGATTGCTTTGTGGGTAGATGATGCCAAAAAAGCATTTGAGGAAACTACAAAACGGGGAGCTAAAGCGTATTTTGAACCTATTGTAGAAAAAGATAGTTTTGGCGAGGTAGTAAGAGCCGGAATAAAAACGTATGGTGAAACAGTGCATATTTTTGTTGAGCGTAAAAACTATACCGGTGTGTTTTTACCCGGTTATGAAAGTTGGAAATCTGAATACAACCCTTCTTCTACTGGTTTAAAATATATAGACCACATGGTGGGTAATGTAGAATTAGGTAATATGAACAAATGGGCGGCTTTTTATGCCGATGTAATGGGCTTTGCTAATTTGGTAACCTTCGACGATAAAGATATTTCTACTGAATATACTGCCCTTATGAGTAAGGTTATGAGTAATGGCAATGGTAGAATTAAGTTTCCTATTAATGAGCCTGCAATGGGCAAAAAGAAATCGCAAATAGAGGAATACCTTGATTTTTATGGTGGTCCGGGTTGTCAGCATATTGCTGTGGCAACAGACGATATTGTGTTTACAATTGCCGAAATGCGTAAGCGTGGAGTAGAGTTTTTACATGTACCGGGTACCTATTACGATACCGTTTTAGATAGGGTAGGTATCATATCGGAAGACCTACAAATATTAAAAAGCCAAGGAATAATGGTTGATAGAGATGATGAAGGGTATTTACTACAAATATTTACAAAGCCTGTAGAAGACCGCCCAACCTTGTTTTTTGAAATAATACAACGTAAAGGAGCAAAATCTTTCGGTAAAGGTAACTTCCAGGCTTTATTTGAATCTATTGAAGCAGAGCAAGCAAGGAGAGGAACATTGTAATGTTGGATGTTTGGGCTAAAAGCTCAAAAAAAGTCGTCATTTCGTAATGAAATGGAGAAATCTGCTTAATGAATGCACTTGTATTTCAAGGGAGTGTTCAAATTAAGCACGTTTCTCTATTTTTATTTATCGTATTATAGTGGGGTGGGCAATAATATTTTATACCTACGATGTGGTATTACATATATAAAATACTGTGTTGCTTTTTTGTATATGTCAACAAACGAGTCCTAATTATAACAACTAATATCATGTAGATATTAAAAACAAATCATTTTTGATAACATAGGATCTAGCACTTTGCCAGAAGAGATAATTTCCCATTTTTAATATCTAAATGGTTTATCTTCTATATATTTGTGTATTAAATCCTTTCTTATATTAAATTTAAAATGTCTTTAGGCTATACCATTTGCTTATACAAGTGTCTTTTTTAGTAAATAGTAAATTGAGTAATTGGTGGGGCGACATAAAGTATTTTCTTCATAATGTAAATTATGTAAAAAACAATAATAGTTATGCAATACTAATATGCCAAACAAAAGCAATTTTGCATAATTGAAATATCTATTTTATGAAAAAACTAATACTATTATTTATTTTATGTTTTATTACAAATTTAAGTGCAGCAATTACTTATTATTTGGGTACAAGCGGTTTGGTAACGGCAACAAGTAGTTGGTGGACAGGTACTGCCGGTACAGGTACACACCCCAGCAACTTTAATACTGCCGGTAATACATTTGTAATTATTAATCAATCACCAACTTTATCTGGAGGGTGGACAGTATCCGGAAGTGGGTCGTCGGTAACAATAGGTATGGGGGGGATAGGATATACTTTTACGCAACCAATCACATCAAGTTATCATTTAAATGGTGTTTTAAATGTAAGTGCAGGGTCTGTTTTCAACAATAAAAATACCTCTAATCCTACTTTCGGTAGATTGGATATTGCAAGTACGGTAATATTTGCAGGCTATTCTTCACAAACTATTCCCTTGGCTACTTACGGCAATTTAACCATTAATCCGAATGCAGGTATTAATATTTCATTTTCGTCAGGTACAACAAATGTAGCGGGTAACTTTACGCAAAGTAGCGGTTATGTATTTTTAAATAATGGCAATGATGCTGATACTCTGAATGTAATGGGTAATTTTACTTTATCAGGTACTTCAAGTTTTTATATTTTAATATCCGACGAAAGCTATGCTTCGGGTTCTGTAAATGTGGGCGGGAATTTAAATGTAACTACTGATGGTACAGAGGGAATGAATGGACCATTAGAAGAAAATGTTGCTTTAGTGCTTGATTGTTCTAATAGCTCGCATGGAAGTGCTATATTTCAAGTTGCGGGTAATGCTACATTTAATTCCGCCTCCACATACTATATTGATTTTGGTAATGGATCAAATATTTCATCTCAAAGTAGTCATTTTGGCATCAAAGGTAATTTAGCTGTAATGGGTAGCGGTACTTTTTATACTCATTCAAAAAGGAACGCATATAGTAGCGGTATAATATTTAATAATTTAGCATCTGATTCTATTCAAACTTTTAGTTATACAAGCACAGGCGGAATATCTAATTATACATCTTACACTATTGATACAGGTTCTTATGTTAAAATGTTGTCGCCTTTAGCATTAGGGGGGCACAACAGCAAGTATGAATTACTTACGGTAAATGGCACACTTGATTGCCAAAGCAATATAATTAGTGGTGGATTGACAGGCAACACATCTGGTGGTTTTTATTTAAATGGAGGTGTAAACGGTGGTACAATAGTTACATCGAACACTGGGGGAATTCGTGCTGCTATTACTTTGTTACCGGCTACATTTGCTGCCGGTGCGAATTATGTATTTAATGCAAGTGCCGCTACTAATAACCCGTTCCCTGCTATATTTGGTGTGCCAGCAAGCGTAAGTATCAGTACTATAGGTATTTTAACTTCAAATACCTCTTTTTCGCCTACTACAACCCTTAGTATTGGTGCATATTCTATATTAGATATGGGTAGTGCCTATATTCTTTCGGGTGCTTTTGTACCTTTAAATAGTGGTGTCATTAAGACAACTGTACCTACAACTACAAGTGTACTAGCAATTCCGAGTGGTAAAACATGGGGTGGAACCATAAACTATGGCTCCTCAACAGGCTTGCAAACAATAGTAGCAAATACTTATACTAATTTAACATTAAGTAATTCGAGTAATACCAATACATCAAGCAGTAATTTAATTGTGAACGGTGTGTTAGCCACTACTGCGGGTGGCACATTAGATATGGGTGCGAACACATTAAGTGGAACATTAACTTCCAATACCGGAACCGGTAGTTTACTCACCCAGAACACAAGTACATTGCCACTGCCAGCAGGTAAAACATGGGCTACAACCATAAAGTATAATAAAAATACCGGAGGACAAACTATTGTCGGCGGTATATATCCCTCTTTGTTATTTACCAATACTAGCGGAACAAATACAGCTTCGGGAGTAATAACCGTATTAGCTAATTTTACTGTGCCTGCAAATACAATATTTTCTGACGGGGGGAATACTATTACAATTAATGGCAGTATCAATAATATAGGTAAAATCATTGGCAGCGGTGAATTAAAATTGGCAGGTTCTGTTACACAATCAATACAAGGAAATGGTACTTATACTAATTTGGAAATCAATAATACCGGTGGTGCTGTATTAGTAAGTCCGGCAATTGCACATGATTCAATAACAATTATAGGTGCTCTAAAATTGATCAACGGCAATTTGGCAAGCAATGGCGGGCTTGTTATTGCCATGCAGGACAGCACATTGGATTGTGGTGGAATGATTGGGCAAATTACAAGCGGTTCAATCACAGGCAATGTTATTATACAGCAATATATTTCGGGCGGACGCCGCGCATTTCGGACATTTGGACATCCGTTTACAACCTCTATCGCATTAAGCCAATTGGAAAATTATATTGATATTACGGGAAAAAATGGTGCAACAAACGGATTTACTACTACAACAACCAATGCACCATCAGCATTTAAATATCACACATTATTTGGAAATAGTTCGATAACAACAGGTAAAGGAGACCCGGGATGGCAGCCATTTACATCGTGTAATGGCACACCAGACAGTAATTTATGGCATCAATATGAAGGAGTTCGTATATTGGTAAGAGGAACAAAAGGCGAAGGTTTATACGGTGGTACATACACAAAACATGCAGTAAGTTTTAGGATGTATGGAAATATCAATACCGGTTCGTTTCATGTTCCCTTAATTAAAGGCAGTGCAATTGTGGCTGGTATGTTCGTTCAAGATTATAATCAAATGAGCAACCCTTATCCGGCTCCTCTTGATTTGGGGGTGGTATTTACGAATGCGAAAGCAGCAGGGCAAACTTATGGAAACGTATTTTGGGTTTGGAATGCTTTATTGGGTACATCCGGTGGTTGGGATTTTGTTGATATTACTAGTACTCCAAGCTATGTAATACCGGCAAATGCTTCTTTTCAAGTAAGGGCATTGACAAATGGTGCCTATCTATCATTTACAGAAAGCAATAAAGCAAGAACAATTGCCCACCAGGTATTAAAAATGCCCAATTATGGCATAATGCTTAATATATATGATTTAAATTACAATTTATATGATTATTTAAACATTATTTTTAATGATATGGCAACAGATGCAGAAGACATTGATTTTGATGGTGGAAAGGCAGTTAATCCTGATGCAAATTTATTTAGCTTGTCTGCCGATCATCATTCACTTTGTCAGGATGTCCGTCCTTTTGTTGCCGGAAATAGTATTCCATTAGGTTTTACAAGCACTACTGAACAGCAATACATCATTAAGGCAAGCCAATTATCATTACCCAACGGAACTGAAGTATATCTGCATGATAAATACCTGAATGAATTTCTAGTATTGAATCAAGGGTCAGAATACGCCTTTACAATAAGTGCAGATACAAACTCGCAAGGGAATAACCGATTTGAATTAGGTATGGAATCTGGCGATTCATTAAAATCTTTTAATGTAGTTTTGATTCCAAATCCGGCATTTTCAGAAGTAACAATAAATTACACAAACCGAAGCTCAGACAAAGTAGGTATTAAAATAATTTCCATGTCAGGTGCATGTGTTTATCAGCAAGAATTTGCAAATACCCAAACCGGTAAAGTCGGCATTAATCTAAATAATTTCCCTAACGGCATTTATTTTGTAGAAATTATTTCGGGAAATAATAAAATGATTAAAAGGCTATTAAAGCAATAATTTTCATGATTTCAGATAGTAGAGTGTTCCAAACACAGAAAAAAGTATTTCTAAAACAGGTAGGGTCAGGAAGACTTTCCGCTTAGGTCTCAGTTTGATTTATTAGAATATTAACGCTGTCTTCAAAACAAGCTTTTAGCAACCACCATTCTTCCGGATTTTCCGCAGGGAATCCGGAAGTAAGAATGAACTCCTTTTCCAAAGGTATTTACTTGACAAAGCTAAATGAAAGTGATGAAATTCTTAGCGATATACCTTTTCAATTAGCTTTAGTTCTTTGAATACGTTCACAGGTACTCTCTTATTTATAACTTACTGATTCCCATTGGAAAAAGCCGGAAGAAAGGGGTTTATTCAGTTTTCTAATCTATAATCACATGTAAATCCGGAATTTTATTCAAAATAGTACAAAATCCAATATTCAACACCAAAAAAAAACACCTACGTTAATTATGTAAGTTATACAATAAGTTGTGTAATAGCCGCGGATAGGGGGTGGCTACCTTTGCCCTGTGCGAAAGTTCTTTCGCGTATAATACAAAAAAAATGAAATTTTTTTTTAATGTATTACTAACTATTGTATTGTTTTTGTTGCCAAAACCATTATTTGCACAAGCACCCGGTTTGGATTCGGCAACTAATTTTGTCCTCTTTTCCAGTATTAGGGCTGTAACCGGTAATGGTGTTAATCAGCTCAATGGTAATGTAGGTAGCAATATTGCTGCCAGTATTGGTTTTACAAATGTAAATGGTGTAATGCATTACATAACTGCAAGTGATTCGCTTGAAGGCAGGGTGTTATCTACATCTGGTGTGGTTTCGGTTGATGGCATTCTTGTCTATAGACCAATAGGTGGCGTAAGTACATTATTAACATTGCCGGCAACACCAACGCTTTCTTCGCTTGCATGTTATGCTCTGTTTTCTGCAAACGGTGCGGTTTCAAACAGTGGTGCTACAACCCTTTACGGAGATGTAGGTACTAATTTAGGAACAACAAGCGGATATACAAGTTCTTTAATTAACGGTGCTATACATCTTACACCCGATGTTTCTACTGCCACAGCCGCAACTGATTTAGCTACGGTATATACTTATCTTAATGGCTTAATTTATGATATTGAATTAATGAGCCCGTCTTTATTCGGGAATAATCTGGTACTTACACCACATACTTATTTATTAAATGCAGCTACAACACTTACCGATACTCTTTACCTTGATGCAGAAACGGATACGAATGCCGTTTTTGTTATCCTAATAAACGGTGCATTTACAACAATCAATAATTCGCGTGTACTATTAGTAAACGGTGCAAAGGCACAAAATGTATATTGGAAAATAGAAGGAGCTGCAACAATAAACGACAATTCAGTATTTAATGGTACAATAATATGTAATAATGGAGCTATTTTAATTAGTAACGGTGCTACAATAAATGGTAGGGCATTAACTACAAATGGTGCAATTACAACAACGGATGTTGATGTAATTGCAAATACTATACCTACAGCTGGTGCAATTACAGGTTTCGGTTCTGTGTATGTAGGTTCTACAATAACAATGGCAGATTGCATAATAGGTGGTGCTTGGAGCAGTGATAATGCAAATGCAACAGTAAGTGGCAGTGGTGTAGTTTCCGGTGTTTCATTAGGTACGGCAACTATCAGATATATTGTTTCAAATTTATGTGGTGCTGATACAGTTACAAAAGCAATTACCATATTGGGTGTGCCATCGGTATGTGTAGGTTCTTCTTTTACTATAAGTGATGTAACAGCGGGTGGCGTATGGAGCAATAGTAATGGTACTGCAACGGTTATAGGTGGTGTGATAACCGGTGTTAGTGCCGGTACAGATACGATTATATATGTAGTAAGTACTTCAATCAGTTCAGACACTGCAAGTATAACTGTAATAATCAATCCATTACCAAATGCAGGTACTATTACAGGTATAACCTTTATTGTATGTACCGGTTTGGCAATATCTTTAACTGATGCTACAACCGGTGGTAGTTGGAGTTCTGTGTCAACAGGTATTGCTACGGTAAATACAGGCGGTGATGTTAGCGGAGTTTCTGAGGGTACATCTTTAATATCTTATACAGTTATTAATAGTTGTGGTACAGATGTAGCTATAAGAACTGTAACGGTTAATCCAGTATCTCATGCATGGGTAGGCAGTGCTGATTCCAATTGGAACAATACAGCCAACTGGGCTTGTGGTATTGTTCCCGATGCAACACAAAATGTAAGCATTCCGTTAGTTACTACCCATTCACCGGTTATCTATTCCGGCATAGGTATAACAGATAGTATTACTTTGGCAACAGGAGCCCTAGTTACAGTAAACAACGGGGCATCATTAAATGTGTTTGGTAATCTATTTAACTCCGGTACATTTAATGGCAGCGGTAATGTGATATTGACTGGTTCTCACAATCAGTTAATTAGAGGAAACGGCAAAATGGTAAATTTGGAATTGAATAATGATGCAGGTGCTACTATCAACAGTCCATATGTAAATTATGATTCGTTAACTTTAAGCGGTGCATTGCAAATTGCATCAGGTAATTTTAATACTAACGGAGGTCTTGTATTAGCAATGCAAGACACTACCTTAGATTGTGGTGGAATGGTAAATGCTATTACCGGAGGTTCTCTTTCGGGAAATGTGATTATACAACAATATATATCGGGTGGGCATCGTGCCTACCGCACATTTGGGCATCCGTTCACCTCATCGATAGCTTTGTACCAGTTGCAAAATTATATTGATATTACGGGCGATGACGGAGCAAGCAACGGATTTACAACAACGCTTACAAATGCGCCATCGGCATTTTGGTATCATACTTTGGCGGGTAATTCTTCAATTACTACGGGCGGCGGAGACCCGGGATGGGTAGCAATTACAAGTTCTTACGGCACACCGGACAGCAATATGTGGCACAGGTATCAGGGTATGCGCATATTTATAAGAGGGGCTAAGGGTGAAGGGCTTACAGGAGCTGCTTATACAATTGACGCTACTACATTCAGGATGTACGGGCAGGTAAATACAGGATCGCTCAATATGCTATTGGTGAAAGGTACGGTAACAGTTTCGGGCATTTCCGTGCAAGATTACAATCAAATGAGCAACCCCTATCCGGCTCCGGTAGATTTGGCAGCGGTTTGTAACAATGCAAGTGGTCAATTGAATGGTACTGTATTCTGGATATGGAATTCGTGGTTGGGTGTTGCAGGAGCATGGGACCATATTGATTTCAGCACGACACCGAGCTTTGTAATACCTGCCAATTCTTCATTTCAGGTAAGGGCACTCAATAATGGTTCTTTTTTACCTTTTATGGAAGCCAATAAAGCGACAAGCATTATGCATCAGGTATTGAAATCGGTAACAAGTGATTTTATTTCGTTGAATGTTTATGATGTGAATTATCATTTATATGATTATTTGCATGTAAAATTCAATGACCTTGCAACAGAAATGGAAGATGTGAATTATGATGGTGGTAAACCGGTTAATCCTGAAGTGAACTTTTATAGTTGGTCGGGCGACCATCACCCATTGTGTCAGGATACACGCCCGTATAAGGCAGGAAGTAAAATTCCATTAGGTTTTACAAGTAGTATGAATAAGGAATATATAATAAAAGTTGTGCAATACGGTATTCCTGCGATTAGTGCAGTTTATTTGCATGATAAATATCTTAATAAATACGAATTATTAGAACAAGGTGTAGAATACAAATTTGCGGTTACTGAAGATGCAGCATCACAGGGCGACAGCAGGTTTGAATTAGGTATGGGTGAGACTGAAAATGTGGTTAATGTTAGCTCAACAAATGATTTGAAGGTATTAGTGCTACCCAACCCTGCATATGAAACTGTAAATATTAACTATGTAAGCACCGAAAGGGCTGCTACAAGTGTAAGTATATTTTCAATAAGCGGGGTCTGTGTCCTTTCTAAGGACATTGGCATTCAGGACAAAGGTGAGCTTACTTTTGGAATCAGTAAGCTGCCATCCGGAATATATCTGGTAGCGATTATTTCGGGTAACAAAAAAGTAATAGCACGCCTGATTAAAAATTAATAAGCCAAATGAATAAAAGAATTACCAACGTTGCGATGCATATAGGTCTTGTGAATAAATATTCATTCCATTTATATCCATAGCAACTCCACCAAAAAAATACCAATCAACACTTTTAATAATTCTAAATGGGCTAACAGTATTTACTAGTTTGCCACTTAGTAACCATTACCCAAATATCCGGATTTTCCGCAGGGAATCCGGAAGTAAGAATGAACTCCTTTTCCAAAGGCATTAACTTGACAAAGCTAAATGAATTAATAAAATGCTTAGCTACGTCTCTTTTTATTTTGCATTAGTTCCTTGAATACGTTCACAGGTACTATCTTATTTATATCTTCCTGATTCACATTGGAAAAATCCGGAAGAAAGGGGGTTAATTTTACATTAAATTTATACCGTGTTTTTTTACATTCTTTACGCCTTTGTTGTTGGTTTTCACCAACAAATTGTTTGTTCTTCCTATGACGAGTACAATACATTTTAACTACTATACTTTTTTGTTGATGAAAATACTAATAAAGACATTGT
>CAIYTT010000145.1 GCA_903929195.1 uncultured Bacteroidota bacterium | reverse complement strand
TTAATATTATTGTAAGTTTTTTTTTCATTTATAAATATTTTCTTGATTTTTAAATTGATATTATTATTTATTTAATTAGTAATTTGTAATAAAAAAGCTGTTTTTTTTATACTTTTACATTCATTTTATTCTTGTTATAGTTAATTGTTTTAATGCAAAATTTTTGTTTCAACAATATTAATGATTATTTTTTAAATTAGTATTTTCTTGTCTTAATATTTTGTATTTAGGATTTACTATAATATACACAACATATAATATATAAAAAATCTGCTAAAAAACATACTATTTTTGAAATAGCAAAGTAAAAATGAATAAAATACTAGTAGTTGATGATGATAATGATATAAGATTACTTTTAAATCGTTTTTTAACAAAAAACGGCTATAATGTGGTATGCGTTTCAAAAGGGGAGGATGCCATGGCATATTTAAAGCAAAATAGTCCTGATTTAATTCTTTGCGATTATAGGCTTGAAGATATGAATGGTAAGGAATTTATTACGAAAATAAAAGTAATTTATCCCGATGTACTTATTATTATTATTACAGGCTATAGCGATGTAAAAGATGCAGTAGAAGTAATGAGATTAGGAGCATTTGATTATATTACAAAGCCATTATACCCCGATGAAATACTATTAAATATAAAAAAAGCACTTACTCAAAAAGTAAATTCACAGGTGTATCCACAAAAAAATGTTATTTCGTCATTAAATACAAAGCCCATAGAAAATGATAAAGAGCAATATATTGTTGGCGATAGCACTGAATATGCTACCATAATAAAACAAATAAATTTAGTTGCACCCACCAATTACAGTGTAATAATATATGGTGAAAGTGGCAGTGGAAAAGAAGTGATAGCCAGGCAGATACATTATAACAGTAAACGGGCTACAAAACCATTTATAGCAATAGATTGTGGTGCTTTATCAAAAGAACTTGCAGGTAGCGAGCTTTTCGGACATGAAAAAGGGGCTTTTACAGGTGCATTAAATCAAAAAACAGGAAATCTTGAAATTGCAAATGGAGGCACGGTTTTTTTAGATGAAATAAGTAATTTATCTTACGATATACAAATATCTTTATTACGAACAGTACAAGAACGAAAAATTAGAAGGGTAGGAGGCATAAAAGATATTGAACTTGATATTAGGATAATAGTTGCCAGTAACGAAAAATTATGGGAAGCAGCGAGAGCAGGAAAATTTAGAGAAGATTTATACCATAGATTTAATGAATTTAGTATTGATGTACCGTCACTTAGAGAACGAAAAAGTGACATTATGATATTTGCCAGACATTTTTTGAATCTTACAAATAAAGAATTAGGTAAAAATATTAAAGGATTTCAAACGGATGTGGAAGATATATTGATTAATTATGTTTGGTATGGCAATTTAAGAGAATTAAAAAATGTAATAAAAAGAGCTACTTTACTTAGTGAAGGTGATTTAATTGAAGCAAAATCATTGCCTTTCGAAATCAATAATTTTCATAAATTACAATTTGAAATTCCGGAAATACCTATCCATACAACCAATGAAAATCAAGATTCCAATATTGAATCATTAGAAAACAAACTGAAAAAAGCTAATATTGATTTAAATTATGAAATTATACTTGAAGCATTAAAACAGTCTAATTTTAATAAAAGTAAAGCAGCTAAATTATTAAATGTAGATAGAAAAACATTGTATAATAAAATGAATCAATATAAAGAGTTTAATAATGACAATTAAAATTATATATTTTCTATGCCAGGTAAATTAGAAACAAAAGAAAATTTAGAAAATAAGCCTACAGCATTTGCTACTATGGATAAGTATAATTACAGAAATATTGTAAGGAATATACCGGGAATTTTAGCTATTGTTAATAAAATAGATTTAAAAATAGTATTTGCAAATAAACAATTTGAAAATACACTCGGATATTTAAATGAAGATATTATTAAGCAAAATTTACTTATAACAGATTTGATAAGTATCAATCAAAAAGAGAGATTATTACATAATCTTGAAAATATTGAAGATAATAAAAGTGGAATAGAATTCAATATTTTTAAAGTAAAAAGCAAAAATAATAAAAAAAATAATTATTTTTTTTATGTATCGAAATTAGATAATTATGGAAACGAGAATGAGATAAGTTATATTTTTATTTTACATCCGGATAATTCAACTTTTACAACTCCATTTATTTCATTTGATACTAGAGAATTGTTTATACAGCAATACAAAAATGAAGATTTTGGAACTTTTGAATGTAATATACATGAAGCATTTTTTGTTTGGACAGAAGGAATGTTTTCAATCTACGAAGTTGACAAGGAATACAAAGAATTGACAATTGAATTTATGTTATCCTTTATTCATCCTACATACAAAGAAATTGTAAGTAGAGAAATTTATAATGCAATTGAAAATAGATTGGAACTAAACATTGAATATAAAATAATTACAAAAAAAAATAATGTAAAATTAATAAAATGTATTTTAAAATCAGTTATAAATGATATTGGTATACCTGTAAAACTAATAGGCAGTATTAGAGACCTTACAAATCACAGTTTAATTGAAGAGAACTTAAAAAATAAAGTTGAAGAATTACATAGTTCAAATAAGGAATTAGAGGATTTTGCATACATAGCTAGCCACGATTTACAAGAACCATTAAGGAAAATTACTACATTTAGCGGTCGGCTTTCCGAAAAATATAAAGATGTTTTACAAGGCGAAGGTTTGATGTATTTAAATAGAATGACAGCATCTGCCGAAAACATGCGTTCGCTGATAAATAATTTATTGGATTTTTCAAGAATATCTAAAACGATGCATGTATTTGAACCTGTAGATTTAAATATTATTTTGAAAAATGTGAAAATGGATTTGGAATTGCTAATAGATGAAACAAAAACTGTTATAGAGAATCAAAACCTACCTATTATAGATGCTATCAGTTCGCAAATGAAGCAATTGTTTACTAATTTATTAAGTAATGCAATCAAATTTCGAAAAACTGATTTAGTTCCATGTATAAAAATAGAGATTACAAATATATCAGACCAAGAAATTATAAACAGGGGATTATCATTAGGAATAAAATATTTTAAAATACAAATTACAGATAATGGTATTGGTTTCGAGCCGGATTCGGCTGTTAAAATATTTCAAGTTTTTCATAGATTACATGGTAAATCTGAATATCCGGGTTCCGGGGTAGGATTAGCAATTTGTAAAAAAATTATTGAAAATCATCATGGAGTTATTTATGCAGAAAATATAGATACGGTAGGGTCTAAGTTTCAGTTTATATTACCCGAAACACAACAGAATTTTAAATATAATTATTAATGTATAAAAAAATATTAGATGCGAAAATATTAATTATTGATGATGACGAAGACGATTTCATTATAACAAGTGAATATATTCGTTCTTTTCCGGGTAATTTATTTCAAATAGATTGGTGTAATAAATATAATGAAGGATTGAAATTTCTATTAGAACGCAAATACGATTTGTATTTTGTTGATTATAGATTAGGTGCTAAAACCGGTGTAGATTTTCTTAAAGAGGCTTATAAAAATAATTGCAATGAGCCTATCATTTTATTAACCGGTAAAGGAAACTACCATATTGATATTGAAGCAATGCAATATGGTGCATTTGATTATTTAGTAAAAACAGAGATTTCTGTTGATAAAATGGAAAGGTGTATTCGTTACTCTTTAGACAGGGCACAAACTTTAAAAGAACTAAAAGCTAACGAACATAAATACAGAACAATTTTTGAAAAATCGAAGGATATTATATTTATTGCAGATTATGAATTAAATTTTATAGATATAAATATTGCAATAGAAGATATTTTAGGATTTAAAAGTATAGAAATTATTGGTACTAATTTATGCGATTTAATTGATAATGTAGAACAAAAAACTTTTATTAGCTCGGCTATTAAAGAGTGTAAAGAATTTAACGATAAAGAAATAATTTTCAACACCAAGTATTCAGATAAAAAATATTGTACTTTAACTTATACTTTTGAAAGTAAAGGTAAATTTGCTGGCTATATACAAGGTATAATACACGATATTTCTAATTTAAAAAAAATTGAAAAAGCGACTTTGCAAAGCGAGAAACTCGCTGCTGCCAGTCGTTTAGTTAGAACAATTGCCCATGAAGTACGCAACCCGTTAAATAATATAACACTTGCTGCAGAACAATTAAATAATGAGGAAATAAATGAAACCCAAAATTTATATTTAGATATAATACAAAGAAATAGTAAACGTATCAACCAATTAATTACAGAGTTATTATATACATCAAGAACTTTATCTATACAGCTAAAAAAAGAACCGATACAGGTAATAATTGACGATGTTATAAATGCCGCATTAGACAGATTGACGCTTAAACATATTAATCTACATTTATCTTACCCAAATAAAGTATTGACAATTTTTTGTGATAGAATAAATATAAAATTAGCATTACTAAATATTGTTATAAATGCAATTGAAGCAATGGATGAGCATTTGGGCAGGTTAGAAATAACTGTTGTAGAAGATAATTTAAATGCCATTTTGAGTATTAAAGATAATGGTTGCGGCATAACCGAAGAAAATTTAGGGCGTCTTTTTGAGCCTTACTTTACACAAAAGAGAAATGGAGTAGGTTTGGGGCTTGCTTTTACTTTTAATATACTGCAAGCACATAAAGCAACTGTAGATGTAGATACAAAATTAGGAGAGGGTACCACTTTTGCTATTACATTTCCTTTGTTTTTTGAATAAATTCAGGAGTATTAAAAATAGTTGCTTTCTAATAAATAATTTTTTACATACTCTGTTATGCCATTTTCTAAAGAATAAAATGAATCTGGATAACCCAAAGATAGTAGTTTTGTCATATTGGCTTCGGTAAAATATTGATATTTGTCTCTAATATCAATTGGTGTATCTATATAATTAATATTATCAGGTTTATTTAATACGGAAAATAATGTTTTTACTAAGTCATTAAATGTTCTTGCTTTTCCCGAGCCTGTATTATATAAACCGGATTCGGGTTTGTTTTGCATAAGCCAATAGGCAATTTTTACAACATCTTTTACATATATAAAATCACGCATTTGTTCTCCGTCTTTAAATTCCGGATTATGAGACCGAAATAATTGCACCATGCCCTTTTCGTGTATCTGATAAAATGCATGTAAAATTACTGATGCCATTCTTCCTTTATGATACTCGTTTGGCCCATAAACATTAAAAAATTTAAGACCTGCCCAATAAGGTGGTTTTATTTTTTGTTGCAATGCCCATATATCAAACTCATTTTTAGAAATACCATAAGGATTTAATGGTTGCAAAGATTGTACAATATCATGACTATCATTATAGCCCAAAGAGCCATTACCATAAGTAGCTGCCGATGAGGCATAAATTAATGGTATTTTGTTTTGTGAACAAAAATTCCACATTTTTTTTGAATAATCAAGATTCCATTTTTTATGAATCTCATAATTCATTTCGGTAGTGTCGGTTCGTGCACCTAAATGGAATACATATTGTATCTTGTATTTATTATTCTCTGTATAATCAAAAAAAACATCTCTTTGTATTTGTTGTAGATATTTTTTGCCGATATAGTTATTTGTTTTTCTTTCATTTGAAAAATCGTCAACTAAAATTAAATTATAATACCCTAGAGAATTTAAAAAACCTGTTAGATAGCTACCTATAAAACCGGCTGCTCCTGTAACTACGATTACATCTTTTACATCCATACAAAAAAATAGAACTATTGTTTATAAAACAATAGTTCATAAAAGTACTTAGCAAAGCATAAAAAAACAAGTCATAATACAAATAAATATATCATGACTTGTTTTTTTAATAAAAAAATTATATAAAAATTATTTCTAAAGAAAATTTATAAGCTATTAAGGAGCTTCATAATCAGGATTCATTTCTGATTTTCTATGTTTTTTAGCTGGTTTTTCAGCATTTGTAGGCATAACTTTTTTTACGGCTTTAGGTTCTTCCTGTACTTTTTCTGCTTTCTTTTCAGTTTCTTTTATTTCCGTTTTTGCCTCTTCTATATGTTTAGGTTCTTCGGCAGGAGTCATTTTTTCTTCATGTTTTTCCTCGTTTTTTTCTTCTGCCTTCGATTCATTTTTTTCTTTTTTAGCTTCGTTCTCATGCATTTGTTCCGGCATAGATTTAGCTTCCACTTTATTGTGTTCTTCACCACCTGTGCTTTCTACTTGTATAAAATTGATAGCACCAAGAAAAAGCCCAACCAAAATGAGTACCAAATAAAAAGAAGATTTGAAGGGTACTACGGTCGGATTTTCTTTAGAATTGTTGTGTTGTGTGTTGTTTGCCATTTAGTATATTTATTTTTATAAGCACAAATATAAACTTTTACTTCAATTTTCAAAAAAAATAAATAAAAAAATTTTCTTAAAATAATCTATTTTATTTGGTTATAATTATAAATTGTTCTTATTTATGTTTTATATAAAATAGAAAAATGATATAAAAGAGATTGAATTGGTGTATTTATTTTTTGTTAGATTTTCATTTAAGTTTTATTTTAATGCTATGCCCATTATCATTCTTTAGAATCAGTTCTTTTTTATTAGCTAATAAAACTATTTCGGGTTTTAAATTTTCTTCTATATTAAATGACTCATTATTATTTATAATAACAGTATCGTGTACTCTTTTTTCTATTGGTAAATATGGAAATGTTTGATAGGTTTCAATTTTATATCTTAAGTACATATCATCACGACCACTATTATCAAACATGCGTAATTCGTAATTTTCATTTTTATATTTAAAGCTGTATTTTTTATATGTCTTACTATTCAGTGCAATTAAAATAAATAAAAATAGTACCCCGATAAACCCCAAAACATATCCTAAAGAAATAATGATAATACCTAATGCTTTTACTGTTTTTATTATAATATTTTGATTATCAAATTTTAAAATACAAATAACGTAAATGCATAAACACAAGTAGTCCATCGAAAACATAAAATTATCAAAATCATCGCCTTTTATTGAATAACCCAAATAAAACATTATATTATGAACTATTACAGAGGTTATTCCAATTTTAAATAGAGTACTATTGATATATTTTGTAAAATAAATATTTAGTAGTAATCCTAAAATAGGGTATAATAAAAAAGTACTTGTTAGTAGATAGTATAAAAAAGGTAGGCTAACCAAAGTTTTTATATCTTCTACTA
>CAIYTT010000144.1 GCA_903929195.1 uncultured Bacteroidota bacterium | reverse complement strand
TTCAGCCCCATATATAATATCCATTTTAATTAAAGATTGTAAATTTATAAAAAGCCAAGCAGGTAGTAGAATATTTGATATTTACATTTATAGTAATCATAAAAACGGGTATTAAAAAAGCTTAAAAATGCTCTTTTAATACCCGTTTTTATTAATTTACATACAAATAATTATCTCATAAATAATAGTTCTCTATACTTTGGCAATGGCCATTGGCTATCATCTACAATAAGTTCAAGCTTATCTGCATTATAGCGTATTTTGTCGAAGTAAGGCTTAATGCTATGACAATATTGTAATGCTCGTTTATGTACATCTACAATTCGGTTTGCAATTTTACGAGCCTCAATCATGGCTTCTACATTATTATTAATAGACTGTATATGTCCACTAATAACTTCAACCATATTTAATTGTGCTTTATATGCATATTCGCTAAGGTGTAAATCTTTTAAACCCTTTACATTTTGTATCAATACATTTTGATAGTTTATTGCAGCAGGTAAAATATGATTTGTAGCAATATAACCAAGTACACGAGCCTCAATCTGAACTTTTTTTACATATTCTTCAAGCATTATTTCATGTCTTGCATCTAATTCTCTTTTTGAAAAAATTCCATTATTCAAAAACACATATTTTGCTTTTTCAGATGAATATGCATCTAAAGCTTCAGGAGTCGTTTTGAAATTATTTAAACCTCTCCTTTTAGCTTCCTCAGCCCATTCTTCACTATAGTTATCACCTTCAAATCTTATTTTTTTAGAATCTGAAATATAATTTCTTAAAATTTGCAATATAGCTATTTCTTTTCTTTCACCTTTGTCAATAAGTGCATCTACATCAATTTTAAATTGTTTCAAAGTTTCTGATACTATCGTATTAAGTACCAACATGGGCGACGCACAATTAGCGGATGAACCGACAGCCCTAAATTCAAATTTATTGCCAGTAAATGCAAACGGACTGGTACGATTGCGGTCGGTATTGTCCATCAACAATTCAGGAATTTGTTTATGTATATCTAATTTAAGTATTACTTCATCTTGCTCGGTAAACTTCTCTTTTACACGGGTTTCAACTTCATCCAGTACTTCAGACAAATATTTGCCTACATATACCGAAATGATTGCCGGTGGGGCTTCATTTGCACCCAAACGGTGGTCGTTATTTGCAGATGCAATTGAGGCACGCAATAAATCGGCATAATCGTGTACGGCTTTTATGGTATTTACAAAAAACGTTAAAAACATTAAATTAGTACGAGGTGTTTTACCCGGCGATAATAAATTAATGCCTGTATCGGTTGCCATACTCCAATTATTATGCTTACCGCTACCATTTACTCCTGCAAATGGTTTTTCGTGTAATAAAGCTTTTAGCTTATGGCGTTTAGCAACTTTATTCATAATATCCATCAATAACGTATTATGGTCAACTGCTATATTTACTTCTTCAAAAATTGGTGCACACTCAAATTGCGATGGTGCAACTTCATTATGACGTGTATGTAAAGGGATGCCTAATTTATATGCTTCTTGTTCAAAATCTTGCATAAAAGCAAATACACGCTCCGGAATAGACCCAAAATAGTGGTCTTCTAATTGCTGTCCTTTAGCAGGGCTATGACCTAAAAGTGTTCTGCCACACATTAACAAATCCGGTCTGGCATTAGCAAGAGCCTCATCTATTACGAAATATTCTTGTTCCCAACCTAATGTAGCAGTAACTTTATTAATGTTTTTATCAAAATAGTGGCATACATCAACAGCGGCTTTATTAAGTGCAGCAACCGATTTCAACAACGGAGCTTTATAATCAAGCGATTCACCGTTATAAGCAATAAATATGGTAGGTATGCATAATGTTTTTCCCGAACCTGCCTCCATAATAAATGCGGGAGATGATGGGTCCCAAGCAGTGTAGCCACGGGCCTCAAAAGTGGCTCTTATACCACCATTCGGAAAACTGGATGCATCGGGTTCTTGTTGTATTAAAGCTTCACCATCAAATAATTCTAATGCAGTACCATCGCTTTTAAGTGTAAAAAACGAATCATGTTTTTCGGCAGTAGTGCCGGTTAAGGGTTGAAACCAGTGTGTAAAATGCGTAACACCTCTTTCTTCTGCCCATACCTTCATTCCGGCAGCTACTTGGTCTGCCATTTTACGTTCTACACGTAATCCGCTTTTTGCAGAATTCATAAGGCTCTTGTAAGCCTCGTCGCTCAAGTATTCACGTATAGTACGACCGCTAAATACATTAGTAGCAAAAATTGATGTAACCTTTTTATCTCCATAACCGGTAATTTTTCTTTCTTCTCCGGCTAATGTTTGCAAGGCTTGAAATCGTAATGAAGACATAATATTAAATTTTGTACAAATTTAGTACTTTTTCTAAAAAAACAAACTTTTTTTAGAAATTTTCATAAAATTTTCAACATTATTAAATTAAATAATTTAATTTTTCTACTTCAATATTTGTAATCAAATCAAGGTAAACACATGCAAAATAAGGGCTTTCAATACATTTTAGGCTTAATAACTGATTGATTTTATCTAATTTAAATAATATTGCAATATTATTTTCCTGCTCAATATTAAAATGTATAATTGGCATATTATTCATAAATGATAAACCTTTTTTGCCATACCATTTATAGGCAGCTTCTTTTGCACACCAAGCAACTGTCAGTAATCGAATTGTATCACCAACCAACTCCAATTCATGTTCTGTAAGAAATTTATGCTTTATTTTTTCAATGTTTTTTTGCCATATTTGAATATCTATTCCTGTATTAAATTCTTTTTCTATAGATACTGCAACATAAGGAAATGAATGTGATATTGATAAATTATATTCATTATTTATCAATATCGGTTTATTAAATTCATTTTTCTGTAATGAGTGAAATGGAAAGTTTGGAATTAAATATTTAAATAAAAAGCGACTTGCTACATATTCTAACCTTCGTTTATCATTAGTAATATCGCTAATAAGTCCTGTTTGCTGCAAAAAGAACATCTCAGGTTCTTCAACCTTCCAAATTGCAGCACGCCCTGTATTACCAATATTCCATTCTTTTATTAAAGGCATGGCACAAAGATAATACAGGGTTATTCTATTAATTTATAAAAAATCTCCTTTTTATAAAAAAACGGATTTAAATCAAAAAAACACACCAATTACTAAAAAACTTTCAAAGTAATACCCGGATAAATTTGTTTGGAATTATTGGTAAAAATAATTTCTGGAACTATGGTTACTCGAGGTACAATTGTTAATTCAGTATATAGTTTAAAGGTTGTATTTTTAAAATAATCACCTTTTTGGCTAAAAAGATAACCAAAACCAAAACAAGCTTTTTTACCTAACCATGTATATTCATTGCCATCATAAACACTACCCAATGTAAAATTCACAAACCAGTTATCATCTACAATCGTATTTCCTTGTGCATCATTTCTAAAAAAATAATAAGGCGTTGCAGACAGACGATAAAAATCATAATCTTTAGAATGTCCACCTGTTTTACGTACATATTCAATTCCTATATCAGCCATTGGGCAAATAGTATTTTTCACCAAACCCAAACCAATATTTCCATCTATTAATAACTTTCTCCTTTCTAAATTAGCCGGTGTATAAATATCATATTCATTATCTGAAATCATATTGTATTTTTTTAAGCTATTTTTGCCATAGTAATAGGGATTATAAATAATGGTTAATGGGTGAGCCCATGTATATTTCATTCTTTTTTCAGAATAAGAAATTTTCTCTAATGTATCTACCACTTTTTTAAGAATACTGTCTGCAACTATACGTTCTACATCATAATAATTCCCTATTACAAAAGTTACTTGCATTGAATAAGGAATGGAGCATGTCGTATTTTTTTGCTTAGAGATACCTTGTCTTGACTTTTGGAAAACAATACGAACAGTATCTTGACCGAATTTTAATTTAGAAATTTCACCATTATTATTTAAAAAACTACTACCGTCAGCATTATATTTTTTAAATCTTATTTTTTTAAAACTATATTCCGAATTCAGTACATAATCAATACGCACACTACCGGTAGGGTTATCAGCAAGAGAATCTCTATAAAAACTTATATCGCATATGAAATTTTTTAATATAGAATCTAAATTTTTCATATCATTATAATCTTTTAAATCGCACAATTCCATAATCATTCTGCCGTTCTTAAGTGTAACATAATCCTTAATATAAATTTGGTTTTCATTCGCATTAAATGTCTGCTGTGTTTTAGTGCGACTCATCGCTTTTTCTACACCCAATTGATAAGGGCTTTGTGCAAATACATTGCTTTGTAATACTAAAATAAAAAAGAAGATGTTTAAAATTCGTTTTTTCATGATTATTAATTTTGAGTATTTATTTTAAATTTTAAAAAATTAATTGTGTGTTGCCAATCCTCTATTGAATTACTTAAATATGGTGTATTCCGGTTATGTATAAATGGCAGTGTTGAATAACTAAATTTATTTTCTTTAATTGATAATACTTTTTTATTGTATGCATCTTTTTCTACATCATTAATATAAACAATAGACATGTTTGTAATATCAGCATACTCCGTTAATTCACCCTCATCTAAGGGCTTATTGATAATTGTTTTATCATCTATTACATTCATTATTGGCATGTTATCAAAATCAATATAGGGCATACCATCTTCATTAAACTGATAGGTATTACCGGTAAGTAAACCCTTTTCCAAATCATTAATATGAATTGTATTCAAAGGAATATAATACAGCAACACTAACTGACTTATCAATTCTGTAGGTGCAAGAACCGAACAATTTGCTACATTATTAATTATATAACCACTTTTATCAAATACACTTTCTGTTGCTGTCCAAGCCGCATTTTCATTCAATTCATCATCCTTTAAAACCAATTCATCATGTAATTTGCGTTTCATAGTTGTTTTAATATCAATATTAGATATAGTTAATATTATTTCTTTTTCAATAGAATCTTTGGCTGCTTTTAATCCATTTTCAAAATCATCAATATATACTGTTTTCATAGGAATTTTTACAATCACATTTGTATTCAAAACTGTTTCAATGCCGGGAACTAAGCCATAGCAAACAGTTGAGTTTTGTGTATTCTCTTCTATAATGTTATTTTCTATAATGTTATCTTCTTTGTCCACAATCTTAACAACATTATCTGATTGAGAAAGGGCTGTTATGTAGTTTCTTTTAATGCTATGTATGGGCGTTTTAGTAATCAAATTATTATTAAGTACATAAATTAATTTACCCGTATCACTCTTTGATGAAATTAGATTATTTTCCTTTTTATTAAAAGCAATATTAATTTTTACCACCGATTCCTTCTTATAAAAATACAAAACTAAAATACAAAAAAATGGAATTAAAATGGCTGCAATTCTACTATAGTAAGGCAAAAAAATACGCTTCTCTCTTTTTGTTTCCAATTGTTTTTCCAAACGAACCCATGCATCTGCTTTACCAAATACAAT
>CAIYTT010000143.1 GCA_903929195.1 uncultured Bacteroidota bacterium | reverse complement strand
CTTCTATAGTTAGGTTGCCGGTGGTGGGGTTGGGGTATAGACGCACTTCGCGTTCCTCTCCCTGCACTTTATTTACCCCCAGCGGCCACACATGCACCACAACCGTATCTCTGGTTATAGTGCCGCATAAATCCATTACTAACTCGTAGCTTGTTGTTACCGGTGGTCTTACTTTTATGCGGCCACCGCTGTCTATGGGTGTGCTGCTGCCCAGCACATACCAGTAGCAGGGCATACCGTCTCCGTTGCTATCTACACCTATATAAGTGCTGTCGCCTGCTCCCATCCACTCATCCGGGCCGGCTGTTGCCAGGGCATCACTCGCTATTACACTTACATCATCTACAAGATAGGCAGCATGTAATGCCGCGCCGTGTGAATTGCATGGCAAAATGGTGGTGTGAGCATTATCGCTAAAATTACCTATAGTAATAAACTTTTCTGTACCTGTGGCTATAAAACTGCCCTGTATCCGTGTCCAGTTGGTGGTATCGGTTATGATACTGTCTGTTACCACCTGTGGCAAATACTCAGGTCTTGCATGCCCGCATTCATGCGTAGTATCTATGGTACCGTCATCAAAATATGCGCCTATATGGTTGCAGCCATCACCGCTGTAATCGGTATTTACAACATAAAAGCTAACACAATAAGCCCTGCCGGCAATTAAATGGTTGTATAACCTGCCTTGTAAATACATCCTAATCTCCGCACCTGAATAGTCTTCATACATATTTACCAACATCATGCCATTGCCTGTGCGCGGGTAATGATAATAGAAAGTGCCGCGAGGAATTGTTGTTGAAGAAACTCCACCAACGCTATCATTAACACATACATTACAATAATAGGGTATGCAATTGCCATCCCAATGTGTTATTGTTCCGTAAATACCATGATAAATCAAAGCAGAATCGGCTGTAATGGAAGTATCTACGATGCCCGACCAATAATTGGCATCGCAAACCATTGAATAACCAACCGGGCAAGATATATACTGTTCAAAACTGGGATTCTTTACCAAATTGGTTTGAGCATGCAAGTTAAGCATTGCTATGCATGCAATTATTATAAATAAATATTTCATAAACTTTTTTTTAGAAGAAAGGTGCAGATTAAAAACTGCACCTTTCAATGATAACAAATTATTTAATTATTGTAAATTTAACAGTATATAAATTACCTTTGGTATCGGTTAACTTAAGTAAATAAAGCCCTGTAATGGCATTATTTAAGTTGATACTTGTGCTGCCATTATTAAAAAAGAGGTCTGTTTTATAAATTACAGTACCCGTTTCGTTCATAATTTCCGTTTTTACAGGCAATGCATCATTTATACTCTGTGCTATCGTTATACTACCGGCATTGGGGTTAGGGTACAAACTGTATTGCTGCTTATTTTTATTACTAATTGTTTTAGTTACAGCAGTTTTATTGGCTCTTCTGGCTGCAATATCACACGATTTCCCTTCGCAACCCAAATCGTTAAACTGGTGTATATCGTTAAATACAACTGTCTGAACCATGATTCGCCTGATTTTCTTGAATAATAGGATGAAAAATACAACAAATATACATTTATACGTTCATTTATAATACAAAATAACAAAAACGCATTATACAAAAAAACACCAGCATCAAGTTTGTCAAGAAAATCAGGAGCATCATGGTTCAGACAAAAATCGCACAAAAAACACCCACCCTCAAACCCTTACCCAATAACAAAAAACACCCAAAAACACCCTTAAAAAGTGCAATTAAACTTTAAAACGCTATTCTAAAATAAAATACCTTACACCCATAAAACCAAATACCTAACAAAACCAAATAACTCACTATGATACACAAACGGGCAATTAATGGGCAGTTTTATTTTTACAAGTACCTCATTATCAATAAATTACAAAAAATAAACTGCCCAATTAAATTTTTAGTAAAAACTTCCCGTTTATACTTAAAAGTCTTTATTTCAATTCAGCTCTAATACTTTCCCGGTTTTTAATAATTTCCGCTTCGTCAATAGTATTATTACTTATCTTAACCTCTTTTATTAAACCGGAAAAATGACATTTCTTATTCGAACTATTCCCGATAATAATTGGCATAGTACTATTGCTTATTACTGTTGATTTATCTAATGCAGAATACAGTTTACCATTATTAAAGACTTTAATATTATTTTTATTAGATACAATTGTAATATAGTTCCAAGTATTGGCTTCTAATATAAAGTCTGCATGTAATAACGAATCATTTTTGCTTACAACAAAAGAATACCTGCCTTGGTTGTTTGCATCCATTTGTATTGAAAAGCCTTTGTAGGCATTATTATTGTTAAATAAATTACTAAGCAGAACGGCATAAGGTTGCTGGTTAGTAGTTGGCTTGGCAATAATTTCTAAAGTAAAATCTTCATTCAAATTTACCGGTGCTTTTTCACTACCTGCATTTGCAACCGAATCCACAAAACCACAATGTAAAACATCAGTAGTACTTACAGGCAATAAAAGTTTTATATCTTCTTTCGATATGGAAATCATTTTATTTACCTGTTGTGTTTTATTATAATTTAACTCAGGTAAATATTCTTTTTGTATGCCCCCTATTGCATCTTGATTATAAACTATATAATAGTGATTATCTAATAAATTTTGGAGAAATTTAGTGAGTTCATTCTTATAAATATAGGCACCGGTAGGCATATAATAACCTTCTAATTTATAAGAACCATAATAATAGTAAATAAAATCGTTATAAAACTCCAAAAAATAAACTTTAGGACTATTAGTAGTAATTTTCTTTATTGCAACAGTATCAACAGGTACAGGTAATAATGGATACACATATTGTGCATTGGATAAATTATATAATTGTTTTTCTATTTTTTGATTGATTCTTCCACCATAGAAAAAACTACAAAGAAAAATAAATAAAAAAGGCAGCATAATAGCAATTGCTCTTGTGTTTAGAGAAAACACCCTTTTTTCCTTTACGGTTTCTGTTGTTGGCTTTCCTTTTACTGCTTTTGAATTACTGTTTTTATCTTTTATAGTACTATTTTCTAAGTTATTCTTAGTTGCTATTTGCGTTTTAAACAAAATAATATCTAACAAAATAAATAAAACAAAAACTAAAATACCCGATATGTTTAATATATTATTTTCGTGGCTTCTACCAAAAAAATACATGGAATTAGCTATTAATAAAAACAATACAAAAAACGCTGTTGTAGCATACTTTTCTGCAAATTGTTGTTTAAAATAAACTAATAAGATAAAAAGTGTGTTTACCAAAACCGGTACATACCAATAAAAAGAAACAGATGATATAGGTAGTAACCCAATACCTAAAGTACGGTACTGCTTTACGGCGTCTGATACTAAACCATGAAAAAAGAAGATACAAAAACCTACCGATACAATTAATATAGCCAAGTTAATAGCTGCCAATTTAAAATGTTTCAACATGCTTGTTTTAATATCTAATTTTTTTTGTTTTATTATTGGTATAATATCTAATAAAAAAAGCGTAAACAAAACTTGCAGATAGGCACCTAAATAGAGTATTCCTAAGTTACGGTGCAGAATAATGAGCAAACCCAACGTTAAGCCTACAGACCAATGATATACACCATTTCTATAGGCTAAAACAACAAGTATAAGCCATAAATCTAATCTTAGTGGCGAGACATTAAAAATATTTACACCCTCCTCATTTACAGAATAATAACGCATTAAAATAAGTGCAATCAAAAAAAGCACCGACAAACCTTTTGATTGAAAATATTTATTTGCAAAAAAGAAGGAAGTAATAAAAAACACAAAAAACATTATTTGACTTATATAAGGTAACCACTCTATTGCAAAATTCATTTTCATCCAAGCCATTGCAATTAAAGATAATAATAGGTCGTACTGAAAATAGATTTCTGTTACCTTACAACCTTGCATTAATCTCATTGCAGGGTCCACAATAAACGACAAGTCGTATAAACTGGTTGGGTAAGTAGTTAGCAAACCTGCAAAACAAATAATAATTATAACTGCAATTTTTGCAAATAATGGTCTTTTAAGGTATAAATAGTATAAGCCGATACTCAATAAAGTTAATTCGATTACTATTAAAGGATTTTGAAAATTATTTTCAATACCCTCATTTTGTAACACAGGAAACAAACCTAAATTATCGTCGGGTATTGGTGGCAAAAAGCCTATTTTAAAGAAATAAAAACAGGCAATTATCACTAATACAATACCTACATACAGATAATTTTTATTGTTAGCTTTTAATTTTAATAGCATTGGCACTAATATAGACGTTATGATTATACTTAATAACATTAGTGCATATAATGCAAAACTCTCCATGCCATCGTGCTCAAAAATATATGCCCTTATAAATGGGGTATAATCTGCCGGTTGTATGTGTGGGTTAAAAGACCATATCCATTTAGACAGTATAAAAAACACTAAATAAAGGAAACAACAAACCATACTGCTCATTAAAATGGTTTCGGTAAATCGTATTTTATTTTCAGATTGAAGTACCGAGTTTTTATTTTTATAAGCATTATAAATTGGCAACAAAAAAATAAAAGCAATAGAGAACAGTAATAAAACACAAAACACATTCGAGATTGTATTTATTTTAATTGCCGTTTCTAAATTAGCTACTTGCTTAGCCATTGCAGGGCTATTATCAAGTGCAGTAACTTTTTCAGCTATATTCTGTGCATCTGAATATTTTCGTTTTTGAAAATATACATTAAACAAATCCGGATAAATGTATTTAAATGAAGTATCTAACTTTACTGATTTTTGACCATATTTTAAAGCTTCATCCCAATTATTTTGCCTTGAGTAAATTCGACATAAAATAAAATTAGAAACAGTATTGTCTTCAATTTTTATTGCTTCATTACATAATTTAATACTTGAATCGAAATAATAATTATTTTGCAATTCAAAAGCTTTGTTATTTAGCTCATTCACTTTTTGTTTAGGGTCAATACCATTTGGTACATTTTGACCATAAGAAAAAAAGTTGCTTAGCGTAAAAGATATAATGCAAAAAGCAAAAAATAAACAAATATTTTTATTTAAATTAAATTTCATATATATATTCAAATATTAAAATAAGCTATTTCTCTAAAATAATACCCATATTTCCTGCCTTAATACCAAACAGTTTATTATATATACCAAGTGCTTTAAATATAGTAACCCATAATTTTTTAAACGGTAATGGAGCCATACGTATCCAATAACTAAATGGATAGGCATTTTTAAGGTCGAAAACAGAAACTACTTTAAAACCTGCTTTTTTACATAACTCAGGTAAATTTTCTTTATTGAAAAGATAAATATGTTCAACATCAATAATTGGCGATTTTTCTCCAAATATTTTCGCTTGCAATGCTTTCGTATTATGCATAATTAAATACGCATTCCCACCCGGTTTTGTATTAAAATACATATTTTTAAGCATACCTAATGGGTCACTTAGGTGGTCTAAAGTTTGGAAACAAGTAATTAAATCAAAGAAATTTTCAGGGTATAAGCCCGGTCCGTAAAACCCAGTATGAATACCCTCTCTCACATCGGCACGTGCTATTTCTTTTGCTTCAGTACTTGGTTCGCAACCAAAAACACCACCATAACCATTATCTTTTAATACTTCCAGAAAAAAACCATTACTACACCCAATATCTAAAGCTTTTTTATTACCTCCGTTTTTTGCAAGTGAAGCAATCGGAAGCCAATAATCATTTTTTATATATTCAGTTTGCTCACCAAATGTAACTAAGCTTTCTTTATATAATTCATTTAATGAGGCATCGTCTAATATTCTTCTTGAAAAAATGAGACCGGTTTTACTACATTTTACCATTTCGTAATGGAAATGTTCGGTAGTACGTCTTGCAGAGAAAACATGTGCATTTAAATCTTCATCATTAAAGTTTTTCTTATACAAAACCGGATGCGAAGCATCATCGGTACTATTACAAAACAAACATTCTTTTGTAATATAATTATATTTATTTACTTGGCTCATTTTATGGATTGATTATCTTTTTTAAAATTTTCTATTTCACTTGATGAATTTAGGTTTTTCCCTTTATAGATTACAGATTTCCTAATAAATTTTGGTCTTGCTTTAGATTCTTCAAAAATTTTGGAAATATATTCTCCTATTATTGAAACTGCTAATAATTGAATACCACCAAAAAACAATACCAATAATATAATAGTTGTAATACCATGCGGAATATCGGGATATAAAATCCGTATTATTATTTGTGCAATAATGGCTAAGAAAGAAATACCTGTAAGTATGATACCAACATAGCTTAATACTTCTAATGGAACAAAACTGAAAGAAAATATTGCCTTTTTAGCCCATCCTATATTACGCCGCAAATTATTAGTACTTCTGCCAAACATTCTTTCCGGGCGTATATAATCTACCCCTGTTTGTTTAAACCCAACCCAAGCACGCAGACCTCGTAAAAATATTTCTGTCTCCGGTAAATTTATAAGTTCTTTCACCACCTTCCTGTCCATTAATGAAAAGTCTCCGGCATCAACGGGTATTTTTATATAAGATAGTTTACTAAAAATTCTATAAAATCCTTTATAAACGATGTTCATAAAAAACGACATCTCTCTTTTTACTCTTTTGCCATAAATAACCTCATACCCTTCCATCCATTTGTCGTAAAACTGAGGAATTATTTCAGGTGGGTCCTGCAAATCACCGTCCATAAGAACTACGGCATCACCGGTTGATATTTCCATACCACTTAAAAAAGCAGATTGTGAACCGAAATTACGTGAATGTTGAATACCGATAACATTATTATCATTTGCCGCAATTTGAGCAATCACTTCTTGTGAATTATCGGGCGAACAATCATTTACAAAAATAATTTCGTATCTTATTTTTTTCTCATTAAACATTTTCACCAATCGCTCGTACATTACAGGTATTGCCTGTGCATCTTTATAACAGGCAATAATTGCACTTATTTTAGCATTCAGTTTAGGTTGTTGAAAAGCAGGCAGAATTTTATTTTTGTATTCTATTTCCTCATGCCATTTTCTTGTTGCTCTAATACCTTCAATTAGAGTTGTTTTTGCAACCCATCCTAATTCAGTATTTGTATTTTCCGGATTACCGTACCAATCCTTTAAATCCCATTTTCTATTTTGCATTTTGCCCCATGCAGGCTCGGCAGTTATATTAAATTCTGCTCTTATAACATCAACTAATTGCCCAAGAGTGGTTTTTATACCGCTACAAATATTAAAAGATTTCCCTTTTATTTGTGGGCTCATATTTAAAGCTGCATCTATAAAAGCTTCTACGGCATCGGTTACAAAAACAAAATCTCTGCTTATTTCTTTCTCAACTAATTGCGGATACTCCCCCGCTCTTGCTTTTTCAATAATTACCGGCATTAATCTATCCGGTTCTTCCCAATAGCCAAAAATAGAATACAATCTCAGATTGATACCGGGTACATTTTTATAATCAGCATAATATTTAATTATATATGCAGCAGATACTTTTGATGCAGCATAATGACTATTAGGCTCAAGTGTATCATTTTCGCTTGGTGCAGCCGAATTAGTGCCGTATTCCGAACTACTGCCCGCATGTATATAAGCATTAATGCCAACACAATTGTCTAAAATATTTACGGTACCATTTACATTCGTCTCATATATTAATTTTGTATCACTTTGTTTGCTATATGCCCCATAAGCAGCAAGATTAAATACAGTTTTAGGCTTATATTTATCAAAAATATTTTTAACTGAGCTGGACGATGTTATATCGCAATGTAATATGTTTTTTGCAGGGGTATCTACTAATTTCAAACGCCAAGCACTATTAGCATCATGCGTAATAGCAAAAATATCGTTACGTACGGTAAAAATATCGTTTACAATATTTGCACCAATAAAGCCACTAGCCCCGAATACAAAAATAGGGCCTTCCAGTTTTTTAATTTTATCTTGCAGAGTTTCGAAATGAATCATAGAGCCTTAAAAGTAGGAATTTATAACATTAGAAATATTTTTTTCATCCAAACCACTTAATTGTTGATGGTATGCCTGACTACCATATAAAGCACCCGGGTAACCCTCTGCCCTTAAACTTTTAAATTGCTTTACGTTTAATGATAATTCATGTATTAAAATACTTATAGCAGCCCCCAAACCACCTATAGAAATATGCTCTTCTACTATTAATACCTTTTGAGTTTTATTTATACTATTAACTATTTCAATTGCCAAACTTACTATTGGCATTTTATTTACAACAAAAACATCAACGTTTTCTTTATATTCGTTGATTGCGAGTGCTGCAAAAACATTATTAACAACAGGGCCTTGTGCTATTATAGTCAAACCGGCTTGTTGTGTTTCTGCTACCTTTCCTGCACCAAAATCATTTAAAAGCATACCTGTCGGCATATTCTTTCCTAAACCTAATCTTAAATAGCTTGGTTTTCGTTTATGAAATAGTTCATTAAGACAAATGGTCATATCTTCTAAAAAAGCAGGTACATAACACGTCATATTCGGCAAACCACTAAGGCATGCTATATCCTCAATAGCATGATGCGAAGAACCCATAATACCATAACCGTAACCACCGCCATTACCAACAATGGTAACAGGCAGGTTGTGAAAACACACATCATTGCGTATTTGTTCTAAACATCTATAAACTACAAAAGGAGCAATACTATAACAAATGACTCTATAACCCTGCGATGCCATACCGGCAGCCATAGACATCATTCCTTGTTCTGCTACACCTGCATTAATAAATCGATTTCCTAATTTAGAACTCAAATTTTCTAATGCATTATAGCCTAAATCTCCCGTAATAAAAATTAAATCGTCATGCGTTTCACTTGCATGTTCTATATAGTTTGAAAAATGTTTCCTCACATTCGTAAAGTTATAAAAATAAAGTAAAAGTACTCAATTTAATATTTGGCACAATATAGTAAAAAAGACATAACCTTAATTCTAAACTTCTTATCAGAACATTATACGTTAAATAATATTATATTTATTTATTAACTGCTATGGTCGCAAATAATAACCCATTTATGCTTTATTTTTTTTAATAATAGAGTATAAGAGCCGCCTACATCACCGGCTATTCGTTTTAATTGCCAATTACCTACTACAAAATAATAGGTTGATGACAGACGCTTTACACTTATAATAGTAGAAGTGAGTAATCCTGTATGCTCTTTATCGGGATAAGCTTCTTTATATTTTTTTAAGGTATTCTCATATCCATATCTTAATCCCTTTGCACCAATAAACACTAAGCTGTCATCTTTAAAATAACCATGCATATAGCCATCAATATTGCCTTTGTTCCATTCTACTACTTGGGCTGCAAGCATATTTCTTATTGCTTTTTCATTTTTACTAATAGCAAACAAATAAGGGGATGCAAACAAACATAAAATAATTATAAAATATTTTTTCAACATATTGTAATACTTTTTTAGAAAAATAAGTGTAAGATATAAATAAATAGCAACTATTCAGTCTCCTTAAAATTAATACCGAGGGGATAATATTATTATAGCAAAATAAAATGCAAAATGCAACAACTCTATAATGTGTTACTGAAATTAACATATCCTATAATAATGTCATGCCATCTGGATTTCAAAATATAATGTATATATT
>CAIYTT010000142.1 GCA_903929195.1 uncultured Bacteroidota bacterium | reverse complement strand
TGGCAACCTTACTTTATTGCAGACCGTATTAGATACTAAAACAGTAACAATAGAAGTACTAAATGCCTATGGGCAAACAGTGAAAACCGATATTTTACAGTTTAGTAATAATGCCAAAGATTTGCATTTAGGTAAATTACCGGTAGGTATTTATTTGCTACATTTAAGAGATAGTGAAAGCAATATGTATAATTTAAAATTTGAAATACAATAAATAATAACCTAAAAAGAGCTTTACCGAGAGGTAAGGCTCTTTTTATAAAAAATAATAAGTATGAAAAATAATATATTTTATTTAGTAATGTTGCTTTTTGTTTTAACAAACAGTAAGGCACAAATTATTACCACTATTGCCGGCAGTGGCCCTTATGGTTTAAATGGGGCGGGGGGGACAACTGGAAGCTATGCCGGCGATGGAGGACCGGCGACCATTGCCACTTTAAATATGCCATTTGGTATTACATTAGATACTTCAGGAATTATTTATTTTGGTGACCAGATGCATTTAATAATTAGAAAAATTAACAATGCCGGCATTATAAGTACCATAGCCGGTAATGATACTTTTGGCTTTGGCGGTGGTGGTGTTGGTGATGATGGTCCTGCTACAGCAGCAACATTTCTGCATATTGATGCTATTATGACCGACAATAAATGCAATTTGTATATTCCGGATTTTGGCGTACCCAGAATAAGAAAAATAAATACTGCTGGTATTATCAATACTATTGCCGGTGATAGCATAGCCGGGCATACAGGTGATGGAGGACCTGCAAGTGCAGCTGAACTCGGTTCTCCTACAGGCATTGCTTTTGATAAGAAAGGCAACTTGTATTTTATTGATGATTATATTAGGAAAATAAATACTCATAATATTATTAGTACAATAGGTGGTAATGGTGTATTTGGTTATAGTGGTGATGGAGGTTCGGCAACCAATGCTTCGTTTAAATGCCCTGCAGATTTAGTTATTAACAAAAAGGGAGATGTTTGCTTTACAGATGAATGTAATTATTACATACGGAAAATAGATTCTTTCGGCATTATTACAACTATCGCAGGTAGTGATTCTTTATGCGGTTATAGTGGCGATGGGGCAGCAGCTACAGCCGCCAAATTATGTATGCCTGAAGGAATTATTATGGATGTCATTGGTACTATTTATTTTTCGGATTATGGTAACAATGTAGTGCGTAAAATAGATACAGCCGGTATAATAACAACCATAGTAGGTAATGGTATTGAGGGTTTTAGTGGTGATGGCGGCCCAGCTACAGCAGCAAATTTAGACCATCCTGCCGGTTTGGCATTTGATAAACAAGGTAATTTATACATAGCAGACCAGTACAATAACCGCGTGCGTAAAGTAACGAATGTAGGTGTAATGGTAGATGAGGTGAGGGAGGTTGTGGGTAGCGTACCCGAGCTAAACATATACCCCAACCCCACCACCGGCAACCTAACTATAGAAGGTGCGGCTGGGTGCAGTGTTGTTATTTATGATATGGTGGGGCGTGTACAAAATTGTTATGGTATGTATTCCTGTCTTGGTTCGGCGGGGCTCACCATGACAGGAATACATACCATAACATGTAATAAAGAAACAATAGATATAAGCAACTTACAAACAGGCATTTATATTGTAGAGGTGGTGTATGAAGACGGGGAGCGAATAAGGCGGAGGGTGGTGAAGGAATAGATGATAATACGATATGACCTATCTTTTTCTGATATGTCATATCTAAACAAACATGCAAGGGTTTATATTTGATAGTTACTATTTTTACATGGGTTGGATATTTTATATCGAAAAAGATATGATCTATTGTGGGGTTTACCCCAGTTGTTCGGGATGTTCTGTAGGGCATCCCGAACAACTGGGGTAAACCCTGTCTGGTCTATGCGTCCGCTTGCGTATAAAACTACTTCCTCTTAGACTTCTCCCACATTACACTTTGCTTTTTTAGAAAATACCTGCGGATACCTGCAATAACGGCATAGTTCATCATGCAAAAATAATACGGTATAAAAAATACCTTTATCTTTACTTTTGCCGCTTCCATTATCCACCCTAAAAAGGATAAAAAATAAAATAATTGCTGTAGCGAGAAGATAATTCGGTATAATGTTTCATTACTATTCCAAGCTATTATACCGTTCAACACAAATGCGAGTATCATTAAAAACGGTGTAATTGTCCATCGTAGCACACGGTGGCTAATATATTGGAATGACAAGACAAAATTAGGGAATGGGTTCAGTAAACTTTTTAAACGTACTATAGATTGTATGCCACCGGCTGCAATTCTTATTTTCCGTTTTAATTCTTCTTTAATATTCTCCGAACCTGTTTCAGTAGCATACGCATCGTCTTCATAAATAATTCTAAACCCTTTTTTTGCAATAAGCATAGAAATCATAAAATCGTCAAGAATAGTATCCGGTGGTACGGGTTCGTATAGCTTTGTGCGAACACTAAATAATTCACCGGCAGTACCTACAACAGAATACAACTCCGAATCCCATGTTTTTAATTTAGATTCATATTTCCAGTAAAATCCTTCTCCGGCGGTTGCATCAGACACATCCTCAATTTGTACCCTTTTTTCTCCCGAAACAGCACCAACTTTTGGGTCTTGATAATGACGGCAAATATTTAAGATGGCATTTTTATTTAAGTCGGTATTTGCATCAGTAAAAATTACAATGTCCGTATCTACTTCGTGCATTGCTCGTTCCATAGCACCTATTTTACCGCTCCTGCCCTCTTTATGCAACAATATTATTTGTTTATATTCGCCTATAATATTGGGTGTTTTGTCTGTAGAGCCATCAGAAACAAATATATATTTAATCTTTTCTTGCGGATAAGTAAGCGAAAGGGTATTCATAATTTTGTTTTTTATACAGCTTTCCTCATTATAAGCAGCTACTATAAGTGTAACAGTCGGCCAGTTGCCGCCATTGTCGGGTATTACACGTTTGCCCTTTATGGCAATTCTTATTTTAACTAAAATATACAATAAAATTCCATAACCAATAAAAGTATAAAAAACCAAAAAAATACTAATCCAAAAAGCGATTTTCATAAATATATTATTTAAAATTTATATCCTAAATTTTTACTGTTACTATTGTTTGTAAAGTTCCAGATAATGGCTCTTATAAATACCCCAATATACGCAAATTGCTTATTTTTAATATAGATAAGTATATTTCTTGCACTAACAACCGTTAAAAAGTAGCACCAAAATAGAAGCCTATATTTCAAAGAACAGTTTCTACGAATAAATAAAATACGATTCCGATTCATAAAATACTCTTTCAAAGCACTGTTTTTACCTACGGATATAGATTCTTTATGATAAATAACAGCTTTTAAGTTTACCCAAATTTTATATCCGGCTTTTCTAATGTGTTCGCACCAGTCCATTTCTTCATAATATAAAAAATAGTTTTCAGCCATAAGCCCGGCTTTTTCTATTGCTTCTTTTCGTACCATCATTGCGGCACCATGTCCGAAAGCTGTTTCTCCACTTAGCTCATCATATTGCCCCATATCTTTTTCAAACTGCCCTAAGCATAAATTGCGGGCAGTATAATAATTCATTTTAGTAAAACCTACATACTGTAAAGTATCCGGTTGATGAAAATATTTAATTTTGGGCGATACCAATCCTACTTCAGAATTAGATATTAAAGTACCTACCAATAAATCCATTAAGCCATCGGTAAATTCAGTATCATTGTTTGCAAGGAATAAAAAATTGCCTTTAGCAGCTTCAATACCTAAATTATTACCGCCTGCAAAACCTAAATTTATTTCAGACCTTATAAATTTTACATGCGGATATTTTTTTTTCCAATCAGGCACTCTATTTATTTTACTCCCATTGTCTATTACAATTGTCTCAAATTCTATTTCTGTTTTTACACTATAAATGGAATGTAATAATTCTTCTGTTACCTCATAATGATTAAAATTGACTGTAATTATAGATACAAGATTCATTTTATAGCGTAATTTGTTTTATTTATGTAATATTAAATATTTGTATTTTTTTGGCAATATAGCTCAACTATTATCAATATCTAAAAATAAATATTTTTTAAAGTTGATTTTATCTACAACATTTTTTATTTTTTTTATATACCTCGTTAGTTCATTTATTTCAGGTGTTCCTCGCCATTCGGTTAAATTTATATAATTGTAAAATAGTGTTTTGTATTTTACAATATTAGTGTACGATTTATATATGGGCTTCCTACCTATAAAATGAATTATATATGGGTTTTCTACATCATTAGAGGCGAAAACATTCCAAAGTGGGTCTAATTCTAACCATTTATTATACAATAATATATTTAGTGCATATTGGTCGGGATAATCAGCATATTTTATATTTTCTCTTATACATTTTATAGCATTAGCAGTAACATTATTTTCTTTCCATTTTTCAATATTTATTAATAGTAAGCCTGAATTAAAATATTTTGCTTTTGCCGGCAAATTAAAATCTTTATAATTTTTAATTCCGCCCCATTCATTATCAATGGTATTTACATTATTATCTACAACTGCACCTACTATACAATCGCTAATATCTATACGCCATAATTTTAATAAATCTACATTTACAATCATATCTACATCTAAATAAATTACTTTTTTAACTGTTGGGGGTATAAAAGATGCTATAAAAAATCTAAAATAAATATTTGCCGGAAAAGAAGTATTGTCTCTTGGTAATGTGATTCCTTTAGGAATAATTTCTTTTTTTTCTTTCCAATGTAGATTTGTAATTGTACTGTTTAGCGATTTTTTTAGTTTTGTTTTGTCCTCCGAATTAATTTCGTCTTCAATTACCCATAAATCTATTAAACAATTTTTATCAAGGTTTATTTCAATAGATTTTATTAAAGCCGCTAGTAATATAATATAATGTGCATCACTTATTACAACAATTGTAATTGTTTCTTTATTATTCATATTATATTCGTATTTAGTATTATTTTCTTTTGTTTTTTCTATGTAACAGGTAGTTGTTTATACCAAAGTAAACATCGGCAGTATTCTTGTCCCAAGTATGCGATAATGCCAGTTTGCGTCTTTTTTCGGGCAAACTTGGGTCATTATTTCTTAATGCGTCTTCAATAAATGTTATATATTCTTCTTTTGTAGTAGCAAGGTATGCTTGTTCTGCAAAAATACTCATGGCATCGGTTTTTGTACCAACAACCGGTTTACCCATAGCCAAATATTCATCTACTTTACGGGGGTAATTACCAATTGTTACCTGATTTACTACCTGCGGATTAAAGCAAACATCAAATGCATTTATATAAGATGGTAACTGCTCCATTGGTTTAGAGCCTAAAAAGTAAACATTATTTATTCCATGCAGTTTACATTCTTTAAATACTTCGTCTTCGGGGCCTACTAAAACTATGCTCCAATCGGGTCTTGTTTCTGCTATATAGGCTATTAAATCTATATCTAATCGAATGCTTTGTATAGCACCTACATAACCAATTATGGGTTTGGGAATAGAGTTAAATTCTTCCGGTGGTGTTTTGTCTTCTAAATTGCTGAACATTTCTAAATCGCAGCCTTGACCAACATAATAAGAATAAGGATTTATCTTTTTGCAATAACCGGTATAGTAGGTAGAATTACCTAAGCAGAGATCGCTTTTTGCAATTAGTTTTGGCTCTAAATAAAGTGCATGATATTTCCAATAATCTACGGCTTGCACAAAATCGCGCATGTAGTAAATTGAAATGTCGGGTTTTAGTAATTCTTTTAAATAAAATGACCTGAAAATATCATTATCATTAAATAATATTATATTCTTAAAGCCTAATTTTTTTATTGCTTTAGATATAGATCGGGCAAATCTTCTATTATTAATTTTATTAAGTATGCCAAAAAGAAACTTACTTTTTATCCATGTTATAGATTCAACAATGGTATCGGGGTATAGATTCCATAGATTATCTTGCAACGATACTAAACCGTCTTCACGCCCACGAATTACGTTTAACCTTTTTTGAATTTTGGGTTCTTTCTTTTTTCTTATTAAAGTAATTCTATCTAAAGCAGGATTTACATATAAAACCCTATTGTGTTGGCTATATTTTACTGCAAGATTTTTATTATTGCTACCTATTTCCACATCCCATGCTTGTTGCCCTACAATAACAATATCTCTACCTGTAACAAGATTATTTTGTTGCATCTTTTATTTTATTTTGTTCGTTATCTAAGCGACTTGTAACACCTATTAAAGCAATTCCCAGATAAAAATACACATTTGAAGGGAATTGTACTAATGCCTCTTGTGGAAAATTACCTATATGAAAAGCAAAGATAACCAATACCATAGCAAGGCAATAAGATTTTAATTCAGGGTCGCGTATTTTATAATAAGAATTAATACCGGTTTTGAGTACAGTAAACATGAATATACATAAAATGAGTAATCCCAACCAACCGCATTCTACTGCTACACGCACATAACCGCTATCCGGAGGAAAACTGGATAAAAAGGAGCCGGGAGCAAATCGTTTACCCCACTCTCCGGTAGAACCAAGCCCGCCACCCATTGGGTGCGATAATATATAAGGTTGAATACGTTTCTGGTTTATTTTTCTTACTTTATAAGAAAGGTCATCATTGGGTTTAAAGGCTGTTTGAAAACGATATAGAGTTTGATTGGATGTAGGTACATTTATAATACCAATAAATGATACTGCACCAATAATTGCAATTATTAGAATATTTTTATTGTATTTTAAAATTGCATAAAGTATCATGCCTGCGGGTACTAATACAAATGCCCCTCTGGTACCTGAATAGAGCATATTGAGCATAAAGGAAAATATTAAAAACCATAAAACCGCTTTTTTCCACTTTTTAAAGGGGCCCGTAAGCAGGCCTACGCATAATAGAGTACTTACAGCCATTATATATGCGAAAACAACTGGGTCGTTAAAAATAGAGAATTTACGCCAAGTTCCGCCAATAAATAATAAGAGTGCTATGCCTGGGTCTGAATGTAGATAAGCCTCTTCAAATGGAAAAAAACCGAAATGTTCTTGTTTAAATGCATAAGCTGCACCGATAAAAGAAAGAGAAAGCCATAGTTTTATTATAAAACGTACAAATTGTATTGTTCGTATGTTGAAAAGAAATATAAAGTAAGTAACCATTACAACTGCTACACTTCTTACAGTGTAAACCCATGCACCTCTTGCTTCGGTGGTTGGGTTGGCAACTTCCAAAAAATTAAATATCATCCATATTAATATCCATGTGGTTATCGGACCTTTTAATGTTGACCAATCTTTTTTTTTCTTTTGTTGTATAAATAATCCTAATAGAAACAAAGCTTCCATACCATCCATTAATGTGCCTAACGGAAAATTGACGCCTATTCTAGCAATTAACATTATGAAATATGCTAAAGTAAGAAAGACTGTAATGCCAATTCTGGGATAAGTAACAAAAGCATAGATTGCAGGTAAAACTATTGCGGGCATCAACATTAAAATGCCAAAAGCAACTCCGTTATTAGCAATACCAAAAGTTATAGCAGTAAATAAAGTGGCAAAAAACAGGTATCCAAATTTATTATTTAATTTTTCAATAATAAACGTTTTCCGCACCCACATTTTAAAGATTGCAGATTTAGATTTCCCTATTTGAGATGTTGAATGAATAGTTTCTTTATTCATTATAAAAATAAAAGCTTAATAAAGAAATAGAATACACCAATAAATGAAAATATGATAGCAACTATTCTAGTTATCTCTTCTTTTTGTTCTTGTTTCTTTTTAATTTCTTCTTTAGATAATTTCTTGCCCATTACTTATTTTTCAATATCATTAATAGTTGTATTACTGTAATGCTGTGTAGCCACCGAAATTTTATTGGCTTTTTTTACATGCAACAAAGAAAGTATTTGATAAAAAATAAATTTCGGAATGCTTATTAATGAATTCACGATTCGTTTATCTGGCTTTGAATGGAAAATAGCTATCATAAACCCAATTAAAAAAGCAGCAAAAGCTACAATCCATATAATAAAAATGGGTATGCTTATTAATAGATTTATAAATGCAAAAAATAAAGAAAGTACTAAAAATATAAATAAAGGTGGTCGTAATAATACGATACCAAACAAAAAGCTATTAAAATTAAATGATGTAATGCCTTTGGCAAGTAATGAGAAACCATAGCCAAAATATTTAAACCAAGTGTTTATCCATCTCGCCCTTTGCTTTACTAACTGGTCTGATTTAGATGTCTTTTCATCATAAACTACAGCTTGTTCGCAAAAAGCAATTCTATTGCCTCTGCTCACAATTTCCTTTTGTAATACTTTATCAAAACCTGCCCCTGTAATGTCTAAATGCCCTAAACATTCTTTATATAAATCTACTGTAAATGCCATGCCCGAACCACACAAAGTAGCAGAAGAACCGATATTAAAAAGCACATCGCCATCAAAAAAATGATAATATAAATCTCTTGCTGCATCAAGGCAAGCAAAAGTGGTATCTAAGTTTTTAGCTTTTCGTAAACCTTGCACAGCTTTATAACCGGAATCAAAACATTTATTTAGTTCTGTTAAACAGTTGGCATCTATTAGATTATCAGAATCAATAATGATTAAATTATCGTGGTTACGAACAAAATGATTAATAGCATAAAAATGAGACCTTGTATTGCTTGCCAATGTTTCCGGCGGACGTAAAATAATTACTCTGTTATCATTAAATTTCAGGTTGCTTATATCACAGTTATCAGCAACTATATAAATAAGATAATTATTATACTTTAAACTAAGAATAGATTCTATAACCGGCGGCAATGTATCTGTTTGTTGGTATGCCGTAACAATTACAGCATAGTCATATATTTTATTGTTTTGAGTAATAAATTTTCTTTTAGGCTTTATTAGATATACAAAATATAATAGCAATGGAAGTATTAAGTTATATCCTATTAATATTTGTATAGCAATGAAAATATCGTATAAAATCATTGTAATCATAATTGTTTATTTTTTTTAATAAGTAGAACTGTCTTTTTTGATTTCTTAGGCTTATCAACTTTCTTTTTGTCAGGGTCTGATACTTTATTTAATACCCAACCAATAAATTTTCCATTTTGCTCTTTAAGATATTCTATTCTTTCTTGCATTTCATGGGTTATGCTTCTATTAGATTCAAAAACGGCAACAGTTTTATCCGACATTTGTATCCATTCTTTCGAGATATTCTCTTTTACTAATGAGGGCGATTCAATTATAGTTACGTCAAAAATATTTTTCAAAGCAAGTAGATTTTCTTTTGTCTCGGTCTCCGAAGATATTTCGAATATAGAAGCCTCATTACCTCTATTTCCTAAAACACTTACTTTGCCATGTCCTTCTATTTGATTGATAGTCGTTTTGCCGCACAAATAATCTTCAATAAAAAATTGTGGAGTTGCTATATGTGTAATATCTCTATTATTAAAATTACCATCTATAAGTAATACTTTTTTGCCTACCATTTGATAGGCACTTGCTATACATAAGCAAAATAAAGATTTTCCTTCTTGCTCATTAAGGCTGGTTATAACAAGAATATGTTCATCTTTAAGTAAATTATCAATTTCAAATCGGGTAGAGCGTAAAAAATTCCTAAATTCTTTATCATCAGGGTCGTCAGAATTTTTATCCCAAAGTTTTTGTATGTCTAATTTGTCATTTTTTAATAATGGTAATTGCCCAAGTACTTTTATATCTGTTTTATCTTCAAGTTCTCTAACTACTTTTATAGAATCGTCTAGGTAAAACAATACAGCTAATATAATTATATAGAGAACAAAACAAACTAAACCGGCTACTATAACTAAAATCATTTTTTTTGATGGTATCATACCTCCCGGTACTCCAAACTCTATTTGTTTTAATCTTATTGCTGCATTATATTCTAAACTTACTTGATTGTATTTTTTTAGTAATTCAAGATATTCTAAATTAGTTACATTTATTTCGCCCTCCAAAGCCTGTATTTTTGCTTCGCTTGGTACTAATGAGTCAATTTGAATATTTAATTTTTCTATTTGTGTTTTTAAAGAGTGGATGCTTCCCTGTGCTAACGACAAATCAATTTCTAGTTTTAGTTTCTGACCAACTAAATTTTCTTTTGTAGCTAATGGGGTAATAATATACTTATCGGTAGATTGATTAATTTTTTGTGACAATACATATTTCAAAGAATCTATTTTTGATTTAATAATTGCGTTGAAATTATTTTTTATGTACTCATCATTTAAAATACTTAGTCTTTCCTTTAATACCATTTATATTTTTACCGCATCTTGAAACCTCCTCCCAATCTTCCGCGCTTGCCGGAACATCTATTTTTTGCACGCGGCGGCGGTGTCGTTCTTCCTCGCTAAAATCGGTTGAGAAAAATGTCTTGATTATTTTCCGTATCTTTTTATTTTCTCTACATACGATTAAAATATTGGCATTATTGTGTT
>CAIYTT010000141.1 GCA_903929195.1 uncultured Bacteroidota bacterium | reverse complement strand
TAATTATTTTCTAACTACAAATTTATCTCTGATGATACCTGCCTCAGTATTTATTTCAATAAAATACATACCTACAGCAAAATCACTAAGTGATATTTCAGTAATACCATTACTTATTATATCATTTTTATAAACAAGGCGACCTTGCATATCCATAATATTTATATTATTTGCAACTGTATTCGCGCTTGTCAAATCTACTGTAATAAAATTTTTAGCAGGATTAGGATAAATGCGAACCGATGTCAAATCAACATTTTGTAAATTCAGAGTACTTGTAGTACGAGTAATATTACTTATTTTAAATAAATAAGTACCTATGTTACCCGCAAAAGCAGGTGAACAATGAAAAATAACCGTACCACCGGCTAAGCTACCCAAGTGTATTACACCCGGCATTACATCGTTATATACACTAGACCATGTTGTACCGCCATCAGTAGAGTAAGACCAAACAGCATCTACAGTATATGTAAGCCCATCGTCTGTGCTTACAATATCGTTTACCCTAGCTGTAATATCATAATTATAACCGGCAGGCAAAACAACTTTATAGTAATCTTGGTCTGTACCAATATGAAAATTAGAACCCGGTGTACCTGTGTGCGATGAACCTGAAACCCAAGTTAAGGTAGAACTAAGGTCGTTAGCAGTACTTGCTGTGTTATTAACTTCATAAATGTCGGGTGTAGGTGCAGGTGCAGTTACGGTTACATATATAGGGTTAGAATAATAATCTGCACCACATAAATACCAGCCTGTACCGTCATTAAATTCAAGTGCCAATAAGTATGTACCGGGTGCAGCGGTTATACTAGTTGTAGAAAAGCTAAGTAACCCTGTAAACATGAATCCTGATGCTAACGTAAGCCCTGTCATGGTTTGTATAGTTGAATTATAACTACCGTCTAAGTTATATAAGGACAAATCTAAGCTGCCTGTAAATGTTGAAGACCCGTAATTACCCACATTCAAAGTAACAGAAGCAGAGCTACCTAGCACAAATGGTGTTGGTGTTGGCGACATTGCGGCAGTTAACTCCAAATAATTATGGTTAACAACATTCATAGGTTCAAAATTGTAATAGGGCGGGTTGTCGGGTACAGCTACCCAACTACCACCTGTAGTGCGGTAAAAAATGCCAATTGAATAAGCACCCGGTAACATAGCTAATAAACCCGATGTAGCCGAAAAAGTAAGTGTACCGGTAGAATAGGATGAAGGCAAACTTGAACCCATAACCGAATCTATCATGGTAATAAATGTACCTGTTGCTGAGTCGAATGCTGCTGCACAAAAATCGCCTGTAAAAGTTGATGTTCCTGTATTATAAACATTGCTAAGTATAGTAAATGCAGCACCATAATTGATTACAGACGCAGAAAAATAAACATAATCATATAAAGCTAAAGTTGGAGTAGTACTTGTTGAATTTGGCTTTACACCAAAAATAGCTTGTTGACCACTATTAAAGCCGCCTGCACCGCCACCAATACCTAAGGTACCCGGATTTAATGCATCTATAACAAAATAACCGTCATCTGAACCATCCCAACCCCAGTTTACATGAAAATTATTTGATACATCGTACCCGTCAAAGACAAAACAATGTCCGCCTGATGTGCCATGACCATCATAAATTATCGGGCGACCAGCATCTAAATCTGTTTCCAGCATACTTATCCAAGTGCCATCACTATACGATGCTCTGTTTTCGCCATGCATTGATGGGTCGTAGTTAAAATACGTTTTTAACGCATATTCTGCATTATTAGTTACTGGGCAACCATGAATAATAACATAAGCGCCACTGCCTCCTGTAGAAGCCGGACCATAATTCATATCTACAGCTACACCAACATGGTATAATAAAGTTGCAACAGATGGATTGGTACTCGTAACTTCATTGGGCATTGCAGTCCAGTTATAAGTTGTACTACCAAAATCGGCAGATAATGTACCATAAGAAGAGGTAGAATAAGAATGCATATCTACACCGTGTGCAGGCCAATTCCAAAATTTCATAACTTGTGCAGTTGCTGTAGCCACACAACCAGTAACGGTTCTTTCACCCGCACTGTAATCATAAGGACAGTCATCATTATAATAGGGCGACTGATTCCAAATTGTAGTCAATAATGGACTTACAGAGGTTGTTCTGGCTGCATTTTTGTCTTTTGTATTATTCAATAGATTGGTCCATTTAGCTGTAATTTCGTTTGTAGCTGTTATATTATTTTTTATTACAAAATCTATTTGATTACCATAATTTTCTAACCATCCAGATACGTTGGTTGGCATATTATCAAATGTAAAGCCTCGTTCTTTTGAGTAGCCTAATATTGGCAAAACTGCATCATCAGCAGCTACTAATACAAAGCATTCTTTATTGCCAAATACATAAAATAATGCATTAGGGCTACCATAAGTATAAACCAATGATAGGTCGTTTGGAGTAGTCAGGTTGGTAGTCCCTTTTTGCAAAAGGCAATTAAACCCTACTGTTTTTGCTGTATTTACAGATACAGCCTTGCCATAAGTAATAGCAGCAAGCACTAAAAAGGAGAAAAGTAGTGTAATTTTCTTCATAAAATATTTTTTGAATTTCAAAAATAAGTGCATTTTTTTAGAATACAAATTAATTAACATTATGCCTTCATTAACTTTATAAGAAACCCAAATAATATTTATTGTGCTATATTCTATGGTTTAACCCTATGCCATAATTACTTATATTAATTTCGTGCATTATTTGCACCCATTTACTATTATTGCGTAAATGCATGGTATATATAAGATCATCGAGCATCAACCTGAATACCCCTTGTATTACAATAGACTTACCTATACCATTGTATAAATCGCTATTTTTTATGTCATTTTTGCCTTGTTGCATCAAGAATAACGAACTGCCTATTAATACAACATCAATACCTGCATTTAATAAAAATTGTTGTTTATCTGCTATATATAACTTGTAATACTGTTTAGGATTCAGTTTCATATCTGCTTCTTTACTTATACTGTTTAATGTTATGCCGGCTATTGCAGCATTTATTATTCCACTTGCTGCGTTTGTAGCATTAAAGTACCGCCATTCATTATTGTTATTACTTGTAAAATAACCGATACTACCAACTGCTATGTTTGCAATTCCCCAAGCACCTAACGTTTTCATTGCAATTTTATCTGTTTTTATACGGTAGGCATTATAGGTATTAATGGTGTCTTTAAACGATATTATGTCCTGCCCAATAGCCTTTTCTCCACAAGAAAACAAGATAACCACAAAAAAAACATACTTAAAATGAATACCCATATATATAAATTAGAACGAATAGTATAATCGTTTTTTTAATATAAAATTGAAAATAAGGACAAAAAACAAATGCAAAGTAAAAAGATAGAGTGATTAAACATATAAAATTATTGTTTTTCAATCCATACACCACTATTTTTCAATAAATCTATTAATTCAGATACTGCAATTTCATGGGGTATATTCTTTTTTACTACCTCTTTGCCCTTATAAAGTGTAATTTTTCCTTGTCCACTGCCTACATAACCAAAATCAGCATCTGCCATTTCTCCCGGGCCATTAACAATACACCCCATTATAGCAATTTTTACACCCTTTAAATGATGGGTTGCTGCACGTATTTTACCAGTCGTTTCTTGTAGGTCGAATAAGGTGCGCCCACAACTTGGGCAACTTATATATTCTGTTTTACTTATGCGTGTACGTGTGGCTTGCAAAATAGAAAAAGCTGTATTATTTAAAAACTGTGTATAATTTACAACAGGCATATATGTTCTGCCACTCACTTGTGCATTGTGCAATATACCCTCCTTATTCTTAAACCAGATACCATCCCCAAAGCCATCTAACAATAAGCCACCGCTTACAGTAGATAAATCTATTAATTGCTCATCTACAGTAGGTTTTAGGCTTTCTATTTTTAGAATTACAGGGCAGAAAATATTTTCATTTAATAATTTACTGAAAACAGTACGTATTCCACACATTGTAGCATCTGTGTTGCTTATTATTAAAATAACATTTTTATCATTTTTAATGTATTCTATAACCTGTTGGCAGTCTTCTTTAATAGTAAGTAGTAAAAATAGAGTGCCATCAATTTCATTTCTATGTGTTTTATAGGTAGTAAAATTGAGTAATGGCAAATATTTTGTTTTGTCTTTTAGTGGCAACCATGTTTCGTAATTAGCTATTATTTTAAGTGTGCCGGGTAGATTGAAATTTAATATGTTATTGCCTGTATAAATAAAATCTGCTGCTGCATCGCTAATCGTCCATTTATCAGTAATAGGATTATAACTATAACCTATCGCATTTAAGTCATTAGGCATAATTAATTCTTTATTACTAAATTCTGCAATAACAACAGGAACTGTATGATTACCGGTATTTTCTATAATATTGGTTTCTCTGCGTTTATATTGAAAGGGATTATAGGGTAATACAATATTATCGTTAGGCAATGCATTAGCTTGTTTTCTATTTGTATATCGTGCTACAATGTCTTTACATACTGGTATTTCAAATTCGGGGTCTTCTGTTAGCGATACCCTTATAGTATCCCCAATGCCATCTTCTAATAAAGAACAAATACCTATTGCACTTTTTATTCTACCATCTTCTCCGTCTCCTGCCTCAGTAACGCCTAAATGTAAGGGGTAACACTCACCGAATTCTTCATCCATTTTACTTACTAATAACCTATAAGCCTGCACCATAACAAGCGGATTACTAGATTTCATACTCAATAGAATCTGATGATAATTTTCGCCTCTGGCTATTCTCAAAAACTCCATAGCACTTTCTACCATTCCCATTGGTGTATCTCCGTATCTGCTCATTATCCGGTCGCTAAGCGAACCATGATTCGTACCTATACGCATAGCCGTGCCATAGTTTTTGCAAATTTGCACCAAAGGAATAAACCTTTCTGCTATTCGTTCTATTTCGGCATTATATTCGGTATCGTTATATTCTAATAAATCAAATCGTTTTTTGTCAACATAATTACCCGGATTAATTCTTACTTTTTCTACTATTCTTGCAGCTATTTCAGCAGCATTGGGTGTAAAATGTATATCAGCAATAATAGGTGTAGAATAGCCCATATTACTTAATTTATTCTTAATGTGTAATAAGTTTTCAGCTTCGTTTTTGCTGGGTGCAGTTATGCGTATAAGCTCGGCACCGGCATGAATACATTTTATACTTTGGGCAACAGTAGCATCTGTATCCATCGTATTTGTAGTAGTCATTGTTTGTATGCGTATAGGGTTATTATTGCCTAAAAGCAGGTTACCAATTTTTACTTCTTTGGTATTTAAACGTTTGTAAGAAGTAAGTGAATCGCAGTAATATTGCAGCATATATGTATTTATGCAAGCAAAGTTAACCCAAATGAAGCCATATTTCCCAAATAAAAGGTAAATTTCGGTTAAATGATTACCCTAATGTTTGTGTTTTTCAACTAAACAATAGTATTTTAGCAGAATTCTAATTGATGTAAATGGAGTACGAGATAAAACAATCTGGTAAATTTAAGTATGTCGAAGAAGGTAATGGTGAACCATTAGTTCTACTACACGGACTTTTTGGGGCATTAAGTAACTTTAAAGACTTAGTTGATTATTTTAAAAACACGCATAAGGTAATAATACCATTATTGCCCTTGTTCGATTTGTCCCTAATAGATACCTCTGTATCGGGCTTAATGAAGTATGTACAAAAATTTATAGAACAACAACAACTTACGGATATACATCTATTAGGTAATTCTTTGGGTGGACATGTGGGGTTGGTCTATACATTAAAAAATCAAGAAAAGGTAAAAACGGTTACTTTAACCGGTAGTTCCGGTTTATTTGAAAACGGAATGGGCGAAACCTACCCTAAAAGGGGTAATTACGACTATATACGCAAAAAAACAGAACTTACCTTCTACGACCCCAATGTGGCTACCAAAGAACTGGTAGATGAGGTTTTCGGTATTGTTAATAACCGTATGAAGGCACTAAAGATTATTACTTTGGCAAGGTCTGCCATTAAGCATAATTTGGGTAATGAGTTACAGGATATTAAAAGACCCACTTGCCTAATATGGGGTAAAAATGACACCATTACACCACCAATGGTAGCTGAAGAATTTCAAAAATTATTACCTAATTCCGAATTGCACTGGATAGATAAATGCGGACACGCCCCCATGATGGAAGTACCGGAAGAGTTTAATAAAGTTCTATCGGGCTTTTTGGCTAAACATAAAAATTAGGTGTTTATAATCGTCCTATTTTATTTATAATTTTAGTTTTTAGCAGAATAATTAGTATTTTTTGCATTAGATTTGTAATGATATATTGACAAAAAAATCGGGTAAAATTTTATAAAACAGATATGAGTTTAAAGCATTTAATTTCAAATTTTGTTCCGATACTTAAACCTACCGATACCGGAGAAGAGGCATTGGTAATAATGGATGACAATAACCTGAATCAATTACCTTTAGTAATAGACAATGATTACTTGGCATTAGTACAAGAAAATGATATTAATGATTGGCTTACACCCGAACATCCGTTGTCGGCAGCAGATTTTTTAAAGTTTAAGCCAATAGCCCAACTATCTGCTCATCCCTTTGAAGCATTACGCATTTTTCATCAGCTTGATTTATCAGTATTACCCGTTTTAGATGACGACCAAAAGTATATAGGTGCAATAACAAAAGATACATTATTAGCCTTTATAGCCGAAAGTAGCGGTATGGATAATCCGGGTGGTATTTTGGTTATTGAGGTACCTCCAAAAAATTATACTCTCTATGATGTAGCACGCATTTGTGAAAGTGAAGATGCACTTATTACACATTCTATACTCTATACCAATGCACAAGGCAATATGGAGCTTACCCTTAAACTAAACCGAATGATGCTTGATGGTGTTGTAGCATCTTTAGAGCGACATAAATATGTGGTAAAAGAAGTTTATGGTAAACACCGCGATGACGATGACCTTGAAGACAATTACAATTTATTAATGACATATTTAAATATATAGCTATACATATAGCTATTGTATAATATTGCTATTTTCAATTCTTATTGATTATTGGTATATATTCATGGTTCTTTGATTGAAGCTAAAAATATCGCTAACAATATTTTTTGAAAAATAAATTATATAAACCATATTTTTATTACTGCAATTTTCAAAATACTTTATAAAGATGGGCAGGTATAAATTGGACAGATTAGTACCCATTTACAATTATATATGATAAAAAAGTAACTTTATTTTTCAATTTTATTTATTGCTTACTTTTACTTTTTTTACAAATGAACATATTACTCTTACATCAATATTTTTTAGAAGAAGATGACCCGGGAGGCTCTCGCTGGAACGAAATAACGAAAGTTTGGACAAATGCAGGGCATACCGTTACTGTTTTGGCAGGTATGATGCATTATAATGGGCATGAAAAAAAAGAAGAATATAAAGGTAAACACTTTTTAAAAAAACAACAAGGTAATGTAATTGTATGGCGTTGCCACGTATCTGAAGCCTATAATAAACACTTTTTAGGCAGGTTATGGGGCTACTTTTCATTTATGTTTTCTTCATTATATGCAGGACTTTTTAAAGCAAAGGGTCAATTTGATGTTGTTATAGTTACTTCCCCACCTTTGTTTGTTGGTGTTAGCGGTTATTTAATAGCCTTGTTTAGAAAAAGACCCTTTGTATTTGAAGTTAGAGACCTCTGGCCCGAATCGGCAATAGCTACAGGTGTGCTTACCAATAAGCCAATTATTAAAATTGCATATTGGGTTGAAAATTTTATATATAAAAAGGCTAAAATAATAAACGTACTTACCCCTGCTTTTTATAAAACATTGAACGAAAAAAATAAAGTACCTAAGTATAAATTAATTCAAATACCGAATGCAGCCGATTTCAGCCTGTCTGATACCTTATTGCAAAACTTTGATAGAGAAGCCTTTAGAGAACAACATGGGCTAGAAAATAAATTTGTTATTACCTATGTAGGTGCGCATGGTGTTGCCAATTGTTTAGAGCAAATTTTAGATGCCGGCGATGCATTAAAGGATACCCCTGTACTCTTTTTATTAATAGGGCAAGGTATGGAAAAGGCAAGACTACAAAAGCTTGCAGCAGACAGAAACATACAAAATGTGCGTTTCTTAGATTCTGTACCTAAAGCAGAGGTTTTCAGGTATATTCTTGCTTCGGATATGGGTGCTTCCGTACTTAAAAAAGTAGATACATTTAAAACAGTCTATTCTAATAAAACGTTTGATTACATGTCGTGCAAGATACCCATACTAATGGCTATAGACGGGGTGTCGCGAGAGCTGGTAGAAAGTGCAAAAGCAGGGAGCTATGTAGAGCCTGAAAATGCAGCAGAATATAGCCGTATAATACGCATGTACCTAAATAATAAACAAAGACTAATTGAAGAAGGCGAAAATGGCTATAAATTTGCTAAAGAAAATTTTGACAGAGAAGTACTAGCCGAAAAATACATCAATTACATTAATGAAAGATGTTTATAAATAATATTGTATATTTGTATAGCTTTTTACAAGATTTTAATAGAAATTTACTGATGTAAAATGCAGTTTTCTATTAATGCATTTTTAAATTAATATAATAATAAATATTTAATTGGTTATACATGCTTAAAGTAGGGCAATACAATACACTTAGGGTTATTAAAGAAGTTGATTTTGGAATGTATTTAGACGGTGGTAGTGATGAAATATTGTTACCCAAACGATATGTACCTGCCGGATTGAAAATAGATGATGAAATAGAAGTTTTTGTTTATTATGACAACGAACAAAGACTAATAGCTACCACAGATAAGCCTTATGGTGTAGTAGGCGAAATCGTTTATATGGAAGTAAGCGATTTATCGCCCCATGGTGCGTTTCTTAAATGGGGCATTATGAAAGACCTTTTTGTACCTATCTCCCAACAATCTATTAGGATGAAGGTTGGTGATTTTAGATTTGTAAAAATCTTTATTGACGAACAAACCGGCAGAGTTGCTGCAACCGAAAAAATAGATAAATATATAAGTAATGCAGATTTAACGGTTACAGAATTAGACCCTGTTACCATACTTATTTATAAAAAGACAGATATAGGCTATAAATCAATCATAAATAATAAACATTTGGGCTTGTTACATTTTAGCGATGTTTTTCAAGACTTGGAAATTGGCAATAAAGTAAATGGTTTTATTAAACATATAAGACCCGACAATAAGCTTGATTTGGCTTTAGGCACAAGAGGATATACTAAAGTTGTAGATAATGAAAGTAAAATTATTTCACTACTTCAACATAATGCAGATTATCTACCCTATAACGACAAGAGTAATCCGGAAGAAATATATTCTTATTTCGGCATGAGTAAAAAAACATTTAAAATGGTTTTAGGTGCATTATATAAGAAAAAGAAAATTGAATTTACACAAACCGGAATTAAATTGATTGACTAAAATACACGTTTTTTATTTTTAGTGATGTATAATCCTATCTGCATTTATCTTAATTTAGCAATGGCAAATAAAAAAGCCTATAAATGAAGTTATATTTAGTAGTATTTTTTTTGTTCTGCTTTTTGAATGTAAAATCGCAAACGCCCACCGATTACTATAAAGAAGCGGACGAATTATATAAACAAAAAAATTTCACGAAAGCATTACAATCCATAGATAAAGCACTTAGAGCTGATTCTATGAATTTAGATTTTTACGATTTAAGGGCAGAATGTTTGTTGGAATTGAAAAACCCACAAAATGCTTATAACACCTATAATAAAGCTATTTTATTATATCCCAAGAAATCTTATTTATATTCTAATAGAGGTAATATACTATTGCAAGTTGGTGAAATAGATGAAGCTATAAAAGACTATGACCAATCGCTGCTACTTGCTGAGAACGATTCTGCAAAACGTTTTGCTTTAACAAACAGGGGTGCTGCGAAATTTAATAAGCGTGATTTTATTGGTGCTTACGATGATTTTATACAGGCCTATAAATTAGACTCCACCGATTTAGCGGTGCTTTCTAATTTAGGTGCTATTTGCGACCAATGTGGTAAAGAAAATGAAACGTTGAAATATTTGCTTAAATCGATACAGATAGACCCAACTTATTATCCGGCTTATGGTAATATTGGGTTTAAATATCAAGAACAAAAACAATATAAAAAAGCCATAGAATATTTTAATAAAGTAATAAAATTAAATCCTAACGAACCATTAGGTTATAGCAATAAAAGCTATAATGAATTAATGTTAGGTGATATAAAAAATGCTTTAGTTGATGTAAATAAATCGCTGCAATTAAATAGTGCAAATGCGTATGCATATAAAGTAAGGGCATTAATTTATATAGAACAAAAAGCAATAACTAAAGCCTGTGCTGATATAGAAACGGCTTTGCAGAAGGGTTATACTACTACATTTGGTAATGATATTCTTAACTTACAAAAGCAATATTGCTCAAAAAAATAATCTTATTGCATGGACAATGAAGAAAACAGCAAAAATTATATTCAATCTCGGTTAAAAAGTTTCGTATATGCCTATCATGGGTTGAAACAATTATATAAAGAACCCAATTTTAAAATACATGTATTTGCCACAATAGTAGTTATAGCAGCCGGCATAATAAGACAAATAAATACTATGCGTTGGATAGCCATTGTATTTGCCATCGGCTTAGTATTGGTAAGCGAAGCCCTTAATACTTGTATTGAAAAGTTATGCGATTTTGCTTGCGAAAAAAAACACTCTCCTGAAATAAAAAATATAAAAGACATAGCCGCAATGGCTGTACTAATTGCTGCTATTATAAGTATGGTAATAGCAGTGTTTGTTTTTATTACTTGAAAATAACAACATGCTATTTTAGTTTCCACTAAAAAAAATTGGAATTATACCTACACTCTTTACACCCTAAATTACGATGATTCGCAATTAGCTTAACAGACGTGATGTTTTAGAGACATATTTCAGGATTCTCTTGTCATTCCGCGAAATGCGGAATGACGAACAATTTTTGGACTTTTTTTCGTGGTTTTTAAGTTTTAAAAACACCATTCCCCAAAAGGAACAATAAACCCAAAAAATTAATATAAAAACTCCAAAAAATGTATCTATATTTGAAAAATTATTTCTTATTAACATAAAATCTGCTAATTTTTATGAAAAATATTGCCTCTTTAGTTCTGTTTTTTTGCAGCTTGTTTAGTGGCTTTTATGTACAAGCACAATTAGGAATTATTACAACAATAGCCGGTAATGGAACAGGTGGTTATAGTGGTGATGGTGGGGCGGCAACGGCAGCTAAATTAAATTTACCCACCGGAGTAGCAATAGACGGATTAGGGAACATTTATATTGCTGATAATGTGAATAACCGTATTCGTAAAGTAAATAACAGTGGAATCATTACTACAATTGCAGGTAATGGTTCAATTGGTTATAGCGGAGATGGGGGGCTTGCTACCACGGCAAAATTATATTCACCAACAGGAATAGCCATTGATAGTATTGGGAATATCTACATTGCAGACCAATATAATCAACGTATTCGTAAAGTAAATACAAGTGGTATAATTAGTACGATTGCAGGTAATGGTACAGCTGGTTTTAGCGGTGATGGAGGTGATGCTACAGCAGCTAAGTTTTGCTATCCTACTGATGTTGCTATTGATGTATTCGGAAATGTTTACATCGTGGATCAATATAATGCTCGAGTACGCAAAGTAAATAGCAGTGGTATAATTACAACATTCGCAGGTAGTGGTTTCGGAGGTTATAGTGGGGATGGAGGTGCTGCAACAGCTGCAGAATTAATGTTGCCTAGAAGTATTGCTACCGATAGGAGTGGCAATGTTTATATTGCTGATTTTCATAATAATAATATTCGCAAAGTAAATAGTAGTGGTATTATTAGCACAATTGCCGGTAATGGTATTGGGGGTTACAGTGGCGATGGTGGAGATGCTACATCTGCAGAAATTAATAAACCTTATGGAGTAACTATTGATGGACGAAACAATATTTATATTGCAGATTATGGGAATAATCGTGTTAGAAAAGTAAGCAGTAGCGGCGTAATTAGCACAGTTGCTGGTATTGGTACTGGTAGTTTTAGTGGTGATGGAGGTGCAGCAACATCCGCAGAATTAGACTCGCCCAGTTATGTTACAAGTGATGAAAGTGGAAATGTTTACATTGCTGATAATTATAATAACCGTATTCGTAGATTAGGTTTAGGTATTCCGGAAGCATTTACAGATAGTTTTTCTGTTTATATTACGAATACATGCACAGGATTGAATTTTTGGTTAAACAGCAAACACTATTCTGCCGGACAGCATATTATTACCTATTTTGGAAATGGACAACATTTAGATACCTTAACAAATATTTATGGTAGCACCGGACTTGCATTTTTTACAGAGAACTATTTATCTTCAGGAACTTATACTATAAAACATGTATTGTATAATGGTTCAGTGGCTATTGATAGTGTTACCTATTACCATAATTTTTCACCATGTCAGAATCTTGAAATTAAATTCTATTACGATGCAAATGGAAATTGTATAAAAGACAGTACTGAAAACTTTTTTGGACTGAGTACTTTAACAGAAATTGATTCTAATGGAATTGCAGTTGATTCGGTTTCATCTACTTCCGGTTTTAGTTATTTAGCTTATGGTAATCCGGGAGATATTTATTCTTTTAGAGTTTTGACTACAACTGCCGGTACGCATGTTACTTGTCCTTCTACAGCACTAATTTACGATACTTTGTTCTTGGGATCACAAAGAGCCAAGTATTTTGGGCTTAATTGTGATACAACCCCCAATTTCAATTTATGGGTAAATGCGTTTACTCAGACAGGTAGGCATATGCAAGAAATCAATTTTATTGTAGGCAATTCTTTTTGTCCTTCCGAAACTTCTGCTTTAACCTTAAATTTTAGCCCAAACTATAATTTTACTAGCGCGGTACCTACCCCAACGTCTGTTATTAGCAACACGATTACATGGGATATAAGTTCTCTTTCTTATGCTCACTCGCCAAAATTAATGTTTGTGCGTCTTGAAGTGCCGGGAGCATGGCTTACGCCCGGTGATACCATAATGAGTAATGGTGTAATAACACCCACAATTGGTGATTATGACAGCACCAATAACCATATAAACCGGGTAGATACCGTAAAATCTTCTTACGACCCGAATGAAATTGCGGTGTTGCCAAGTGGTTGCATACCTGCAAGTACAGTTACTAATTTACAATATTCCATACTATTCGAGAATACAGGTAACGATACTGCACATAACATATATGTTATGGATACACTAAGTGATGCCGTTGCACCGCACTCCATAAGAATTGTAGCAGCATCGCACACCATGAACACCAGCAGGTGGTATGATACAAGTATTCATCACAACATTGTAAAGTTTGAATTCCCGGGTATCAACCTGTTAGACAGCAGCCACCATGGCTTTTGCGATGGTATGGTACTCTTTACAATCAATACCAACAGTGGTTTAAGCGCAAGTACAACTATCAATAACCATGCAGGTATCTTCTTTGATGACAACCCGGTAGTAATGACCAATTATATTGCCAACACTGTTGGTTGCGGAACTTTAAATACAATAAAAGCCCCAACAGTCCAGGCAGACCTTTACCCCAACCCTGCCACCGATGAACTGACAATAAAAACAGACCCGACTGCTTTTACAGCCTTTACAATTAGCAATATTATGGGGCAAGAGCAACTGCACCAAACCCTAACAACAGCAACTACCAAGGTAAATATAGGTAATTTGGCAGCAGGGCTTTACTACGTTACGTTCAAGGGCGAAGGTGGAGAGCTTGTAAAGAAATTAGTGAAGTTGAAGTAATGTTCATAGGTATGCCACACCTCCAAGGTGTGGCATACCTAATACAAACCACTAACAAATAGGTACTTCCTTATTTTTAACTCAAAAATCGTTATATCACTTCTCTGCTCAATACCTCTTTAACATAGCTATCTACGGTACAAAACACAAAGTCAGGGTATTCGGTATGGAATTTGGTTGTTTTAAAACCACCTAAAAGGGGGCGTTTTGCCGGTTGATTTAGCACCTCTGTTGTTAGGGGTATTAAATCGTATTGGGCATTTGGGAAGTTGCTTAACACAATTTTTGCCAGCTCTACCCTATTAATATATTCCGAACCACCAATATTATAAATTCCTTTTTTACCATCACGAAGCAATAAGAACATAGCACGGGCTATATCCCATGCATTTGCCGGAGATGCATACTGATCTACCGGCAATTTTAAAGTAAGTTTTTCGTGTTTTTGGCATTGGTCTATAATGCGAGCTACAAAGTTTTTGCCTCTCAATTCGTTGCCATACACATTTGTAACCCTTAATACCAATGCATTTGGTATATCTTTTAATACTAATTTTTCTGCCTGCAATTTATGATGTGCATAAACACTTATAGGGCATACAGGGTCTGTTTCGGAATAAGGACCATGTTTACCGTCAAACACATAGTCGGTAGATAAATAAACCATACCGGCACCCAGTTGATTCGCTATTTTTATTAAATTGATAGTGCTTTGCACGGTCTTTTCAAAACTTTCTTCTTCATGTGTTTCGCAATAATCAACATGTGTTAATGCACCACAGTGTATAATATAATCAGGGGCAAACTCAAGGATATTAAAATTTTCGGGATGGTCGGGTAGCAGTGAATCATAAAAAACAGTATCATCTGTTTGAAACGAGTAATAAGAGCCAATTGCTTCCCAACCCATTTCTGTAAAATGTTTCAAACAGTTACTGCCCACTAAACCCGATGCTCCTGAAATAAATACCTTCATGATTCAGAATGTTATGTTTTATATTAATGACTTGCTTTATATTTTTTTACTGCTGCCGTTAGTTGTGGTATTATTTCCATAGCATCGCCAAGCACGCCGTAGTCGGCAGCTTTAAAAAAGGGTGCTTCCGGGTCTTTGTTAATTACCACTATTGTTTTAGAGCCGTTTACACCGGCTAAGTGTTGTATAGCCCCGGATATGCCAACAGCTATATATAAATTAGGACGTATTGTGCCGCCCGTTTGTCCTACATGCTCATTATGAGGTCTCCAGTGCGAATCGGCAACAGGACGAGAACAAGCAGTTGCAGCACCCAGTTCTTTAGCAAGGTCTTCTAAAACATACCAATTTTCTGGGCCTTTCATACCTCTACCGCCCGATACTACTAATTCTGCCTCAGAAAGTGGCACAGCACCCACTGTTTTATTAATTTCTTTTACCTGCACTGCAAAATCCAAATCATCAAGAGCTACATCCAGTAATTCAATATCTGCAACACCTGTACCTTTTTGAATGGCAAATGTATTGGGCATTAACGTAATTACTTTAATGGTACTTGTTATGTTTACATGTGCAATTGCCTTTCCGGAAAATACATTCCTTTTTACAACAAAGCCATTTGTTAGGTCCGGGTACGAAACAGCGCCGGCAACCATGCCTGCTTTTAAGCGAGCGGCAATTCTTGGTGCAACTGCTTTACCTGTATTATCGTTTAAGGTAATTATTACTTTTGCATTCTCTTTGCCGGCAGCAGCAGCTAAAACTTTTGTATATGCCCTAGAGCAAAAATTATCTAAACGAACATCGCTTGTGTGCAATACTTTTTTTGCACCGTATTGTCCTAATGTTTCCATCTCTTCTGTTGAAACACTGCCTATGGCAACAGCAGTTACTGTGCCACCAATACTATCAGCAATTTTTGAAGCATACTGAACCGCTTCAAAAGATTTTTTCTTAAATACGCCCTGATTATGTTCTACTAATACGATTACAGACATTGTATTTGGAATAAATAAATTAATAATATTTTTTGTTTCTTTTCCCTACCTGAATGTTATAAACAAATTCAGAAAGAGATTCAATTATATAACTTTAGCTTCTGTATGCAATAAATTTACTAATTCATCCATATTGTCGGCAGCTATCATTTTTACACCCGATTTTGCAGGCGGCATTTCAAAATTTACGATAGTTGACAATGGTTGAATACCCGCAGCAGCAACAACTTTTAAAGGTTTTGTGCGTGCAGCCATAATACCCCTCATATTAGGAATACGTGGTTCGGCAACCCCTTTTTGACAAGAAATAACCAATGGTAATTTACAAGTATCTGTTTCCTCGCCACCATCTATTTCGCGGCTCACGGTTGCAATGTTACCGGCAATATCTAATTTTGTAGCAAAACCTATATAATTAAGTTCTAAAAACTCGGCAAGCATAGCGCCTACAATACCATTGTTATAATCTATAGATTCTTTGCCGCAAAGTACTAAGTCGTAACCTAAGCTTTCGGCATAGTGTGCTATTTCCATTGCAATAACATAAGGTTCGTTGCTGTCGGTATCTATGCGTATTGCCTCGTCTCCACCTAAAGCCAATGCTTTACGAATTACGGGTTCTACATCGGCCTTGCCTACGGTTACTAAATGTACAGCAGTAGCAATACCGCTTTCTTTTAATTCTAATGCTCTTACCAATGCATACCATTCATCGTGCGGATTAATAATATAAGTAACACCTTGTGATGCAAACTTCGTATTATTATCTGTAAATGCTATTTTGGTTGTGGTGTCGGGAGCTTGACTTATACAAACTAATATTTTCATTGAGCTAATATATTTAGTTAATAATTCCGAAAAGGATTGTAATGGGTGCAAAACTACATAAAATGTTGAATAAGATATTCTATTTTGGTTATAAATATCAAAATAAAGTATAGAGCAAAGCAATGCCTGTTTTTGAACTACTCTTAAATATCTTTATTACTTTTAAAGCCTAATTTCCTATTTTTGTGCAATATGAATAAGTATTTAGTAGTCTGCATGGTAGTTATTTCTATTTTTAGTTGCAGACCTCCTGTTTATACACCAAAGCCGGCAGGATATTTTAAAATAGATACTCCGCAAAAACACCAATACCGTCTTTTTGATAATCCTGATTTCCCATACACGTTTGAATATCCTGTATATGGCAGCATAGAAAAAGACACACTATTCTCTGAAAACAAGAGTAAAGAGAGTAACTATTGGATAAATATTGATTTTAAAGAGTTTGGTGCTATTATAAATCTTACTTATAAAGAAATTAATAAAGAGCAACCCTTATATAGGTTAAATGAAGAGTCTTATAAAATGTCTTACGCACACCACGAAAAAGCAGAATATATGGACCACCAAGAATTTAGAAACGAAAATAATGTTACCGGACTTTTATATACACTTGGTGGTAATGTAGCTACCCGTTATCAATTTACTGCCACCGATTCTACCCATCACTTTATGCGTGGGGCTCTTTATTTTAATGTTACGCCCAATTCAGACTCTCTTAAGCCGGCGTCAGACTTTTTAGAAAAGGATATTGAACATTTATTATGGACTCTGAAATGGAGGAAGTAATATTTTGCAAACAAGTAAAATATTTTCATATAAATAAAGCAATAATTATGGAACCAAAAAGATTTCCGCTACCACCGTTTACAATGGAAACGGCTTTGCAAAAAGTACAAGCTGCCGAAGATGCTTGGAATACAAAAGACCCCGAAAAAGTTTGTATGGCATACACAATAGACACCGAATGGCGTAACCGTACCGATTTTATTAATGGCAGAGAAGAAGTTAAAGAGTTCCTAAAACGTAAATGGGCTAAGGAACTAGACTATAAACTAAAAAAAGAATTGTGGGGTTTTAGAGAAAACAGAATGGCAGTTCGGTTTGAATATGAATGGCATAATGCCGAAGGACAATGGTATCGCAGTTATGGGAATGAGTTATGGGAATTTGATGAAAATGGATATATGCAAAAACGTTTCGCAAGCATAAATGACTTAGAAATACAAGAGGGAGAAAGGAAATTTAGATAAAAAATATTAAATTTACATTTAATATAACTAAAGCATTTTACAATGAAGAATAAAATAATTTATTTCCTGTTAGCCGGTTTATTAGTTTCTTGCGGAGCAAGCCAATTAAGTACAACAGGCAATTCTGTTTATGGCAATAAAGATACTTTAATAACGCAATCGTTATTTGCTGATAAAAACTCAAATATTAGCGAAGATAATATTCAAAAAATCTTGGCAGGAAAATACTTGTTACCGCCTAATCTGCGTATTGCAATTATTAAGATAGAAAACAACACTAAAAAAAACAATTACTATTATTATAATAATTACCATACAGACGAGGGATACCTAAGAAACCAGCAAGCTTATATAGATTTGCTAACGAAATATTTAAAGCAGACATCAAGAGTAGAAAGAGTTTCTTTAATACCCGATATGTTACTTTCTAAACCCGAAACTTATACAACCATAAGAGAAGCAGCAGTAAGAATGCAAGCAGATATAGTTATTATTTATTTTATTTCGAGCGATATTTATACTAAATTTAAATTTTTATCGAAAGATGACATTAAGGCTTTTGCAACAACACAGCTAATAATGTTAGATGTAAGAACCGGTTTAGTACCTTTCACAGCCATATCAACAAAAGATTTTATGTCGCAAAAAAAGACGGAAGATATGGACAATACGGATACGAAAAACAGAATACAACACGAAGCAATATTATTAACCATTAATGAAATTGGAACGAAAATAGTTGATTTTATAAATAAAAATTAAAAAAAACTATGAGTAGTATTTACAAAAATAATATGCAATTTGGTATTGCATAATACATTTAATTCCATATCTTTAGCCTTAAAAAAATATTCAGGATGAACACATTAATTTTATTTTCTCTTACAGACATTACCTTACATTGGCAACATTGGCTAATGGTACTCTTTATTGGTGCAGTAGCAGGTATGCTTGCAGAATTTTTAGTTGGCAGCCGCGGTTTTGGCATGCTTGTTACTATTATTATAGGTATAGCAGGTGCTGTAATTGGGTCTCTATTATTCCAAAAATATTTAGGATTTATTACAAATCCCTTACTCAATAAAATTGCGTCTGCCACACTTGGAGCTATTGTTTTAGTTATTATTATTTGTTTATTTCCTAAGGCAAGAGCCAAAGACAAAACAAAATACAGAGCATAGTATAGAAATTTTTTGTTTAAAGCTGTAAAATGGTCATTCATTTTACAGCTTTTTTTGTGAATTTTTTAGCTAAATATATCAATATTTACTATGCAGTATTTTCAGTAAAATTTTATATTAATAATATTGACGATACAGAAGTAATATTAGAACTTAGTACTCCATCGCGTGCATGTATTTTCCGTTCCTTAGAAAAAGCAGACAATGAAGATGAATTAATGCTATTGATGCCATTAATGGTAGGTATATAGTATTTAATTACTATAAAAACAGCCGGCTATCATTAGGATAGCCGGCTGTTTTTATAGTAGAATTAGGATTGCAGTATAGTATTTACACACATTGCAGATGCATTTACTACAAATTCGCATTAAATTTATATCAATTATAGCCGTCTTTCCTTCTTTTGTTTAGTTCCTTTTTTTGTATATTAAACCCAAAAGTACCACCAACACCGGTACCGTCTTTACTTGGCGTAACAAAAATATTTACAGGAATATTAAGATAGCCGGAATGAAACGTTCTACCCACAGCAATTACAAGCCCTGTGCTTAAAGAAATAGTCCCTCTACTGTCTAATCGGTTCACTATTTCATAATTACTTTGTTGCCCTTCACTTTGCAAATGCCATACATTGTTTGCATCATAATAGCCATCTGCTTTTTGAATTAAATGAAAAGTGGGTCCGAAACCAAATTCCCATGCTTGTTTTCCAAATCTGAAACCTAATAATGGGGCATAATTGGGTATTACCTTACCACTTTCTAAACCCGATATAAGAAAAATATTTTCTACCAATGCCTGAAAATTACCGGCACTTATATATTGGAATTCCTGCTGCCAGCCAAATTCAAAATTTACAGGAAACATATCAAATCCGCCTTTTGCTTTTGGAGCAGTTAGAATGCTCCCTGCCTGCCCCATAGTAGATGCAAAACCCATTCTGGGTCCATTAAGGCGAAGGGTATTTTTAGGACTCTGTATGGGTACATCATAATCTACCAATTGATTCATCATTACTTTATCAGGCTGCTTGCCTACAATTTTTTCAATAGATATTTGAACCATCTTTTGTATTTCGGGTAAATTCAAATATTCTGTAACATCACTTTTTTCAATAGTTCCGGTCGATACATCAATCAATTTTAAGGTAATCACTATTTTATCACTTAAAAGTTCAATGCTACCACCTAGCATTTTGTCAACACCCAACATTTTACCTGCACTAACCAAGCACGTTTTTGAAAAGCAGCTGCTAACATTTATATTATTTTTAGCTGCTGTTTCAGTTACCTCATACCTGTCTAAAACAGTATATACTCCTATTTTATCCAGTTCTTTTCTTACTAAGTTGCCCATTGTTTGGTTGTCATAATTTACAACCTTCGTATCAATGTCTAATACGGCAATTGTTGGTTTTTTCTGTTCTTGAGCTATTAAGCCATGCGATGTTGCTATGAACAATACTGCCAACATCATTTTTTTAAATACTGATTTTTGAGTTTTCATTTTTTTTAATTTTAATTTTATTTGATGGGTTAAAAGTCCGCATCAAATGAAAACTATCCTAATTGATAATTAAGACAAATGATAATAAAAAAGAAAAAATCACTATTTTGTGAAAAATGAGTGTTTTCAATGGTTATATACCGCAAATACAACTCGGCACACAAGTAAATTTGATGATTTAATACTAAATTCTATTTTTGTTTTAGTAATTTTTGCAAATATTATTTTTAATAATGGAAACAAATCAACACCAGCAACTATTTTTTAAGTATATAAAATCGGTTGTGCCCTCAAACATTTCTTTGGTAGATGATATTGCTGCATTACTAAATATTAGTAACGACAGTGCCTACCGCCGCATAAGAGGCGAAAAATCAATTTCGTTCGAGGAGGTAATTTCCCTGTCAAGACACTACTATGTGTCTCTAGACCAACTTATGGATATAAATTCTGACTGTACCGTTTTTTATGGTAAAAATGTTGAAGCAGAAAATTTTGATTTTGAAAGTTACCTGAATGAAATACTTGTGAACCTGAAACGATTCAGTTTTGCAACTAACAAAATGATGTATTATGAGGCACAGGATATACCCATATTTCACCATTTCCAGTTTCCGGAATTAGCAAGTTTTAAATATTTCTTCTGGATGAAATCGGTATTGTATTATCCGTCCTATAACAAAATGATGTATGAGGATTGCGAACTGAAAGAAATTTTAATAAAAACAGGCATAGAAATTACAAAAACATACAATCAGATACCATCGGCAGAATTATGGGTTCAAGAAACCATAAATTCAAGCATACGACAATTAGAATATTATAAATGTACCGGCATTATAAGAAACAGAGATACAATTGCATTGCTCTATTACCAACTGGAGCAACTAATAGAACATATACGGGAGCAAGCCGAGCACGGTGAAAAATACTTGATAGGCGAAAAACCCAAAGGTAACAGTACAAATTATCAACTCTATTTTAATGAAGTTTACTTAGGGCATAATTCCATTTTTGTGGAAACAGATGGAATACAATCTGCATTCATAAACCATTCTGTACTTAATTTTATGTTTACCCACGATAAAACCTTTTGCGACTATGCAAAAAAAGCAATGGAAAACAACATGAAAAAGTCGGTACTTATAAGCAAAGTAAGCGAAAAAGAACGTAGCCAATTTTTTAATATTTTACTGGGTAATGTTAAGAGGTCAAGGATAGAGATGTTGGGCTGAAGAAATATATTTATATCTAATAGAATAAATCCTACAATTTTGAATGTTATTTGAAAAATAGGATTATTTTTTGAGGATGAGTAGTTTATGCATATATTGCAATGAATAACATTCACAATAAATTGCATGACAAAAAATAATTTAAAATATTTTAGCATATGGAAATATACTTGCCGAAGCAATCGGTTTAGAACGTATTCGAGCTAAGTCACCACGATTCAATAATTGGATAACAATATTAGAGAGGATATAGTTACTTTATATAAATTTATTATTTACAATATACATATCAAAGCATCTCCAAATTCCCCCACTATGCTGTCTAATTATTAATGCTTACTTTTAACACCTAAACTTATTAGACATGAATGAACAAATAAGATTGTTAGAACCAATGGTTTTGTGGAACCATTTTGCTGATTTGAATGCAGTACCTAGACCATCGAAAAAAGAAGAAAGAGTTATCGCTTTTATGAAGGCTTTCGGAGAAGGGCTGAAATTGGAAACTTTAGTTGATGCCGTGGGGAATGTAATAATTAAAAAACCTGCTACAAGCGGCATGGAAGACCACCAAACAGTAGTGCTTCAAAGCCATTTGGATATGGTACACCAGAAAAATAGCGATACAAACTTCAACTTTGCTACACAAGGTATTGAGATGTTTGTTGATGGCGATTGGGTAAGAGCAAACGGTACTACGCTTGGTGCCGACAATGGCATTGGTGTTGCGTCTATTATGTCTTTATTAGCTGCCAAAGATATTCCACATCCTGCAATAGAAGCACTTTTTACAATTGATGAAGAAACCGGAATGACCGGAGCTTTATCTCTAAAAGGCGGCCTACTTGAAGGCAAAATACTGTTGAATTTGGATACGGAAGCCGATAACGAACTAACTATTGGTTGCGCCGGTGGTATTGATATTACAGCAACAGGTAACTACACGCAGGTAAGAACTAGTAACAGTGTTGCATTTACCATTTCTGTAAAGGGACTAACAGGTGGCCATTCAGGTGCAGAAATTCATTTGGGAAGGGGTAATGCCAACAAAATAATGAACCGCATACTGTTGAATCTTAGTGATGAATATAGAATTAACATTGCAAGTATAAATGGCGGTAGCCTGCGCAATGCTATTCCTAGAGAGTCGGTAGCAACGATTGTAGTTTATGATGTAAATGCGACCAAAATACTGGAAAAAGTGAACACTCATGCACAAATTATAAAAGAAGAATATAAAATTACAGACCCTAAATTTAGTGTTACAATTGATAATGCTCCACTACCTGTCTCTGTATTTGAGTCCGGGTTTCAACATAAATTGCTACGTGCCATTTATGCCTGTCCTAACGGTATTTACCGCATGAGTCCTGAAATTAACGGACTGGTACAAAGCTCTAATAATTTGGCTCGTGTATTAGTAGCAGATGGGACATTTAATATACAATGCCTAACACGTAGCTCCGTTGATAGCGAAAAACAAGACTTAGCAAATGCCATTACCAGTACGTTTGAATTAATGCACGCAAGTGTAAATTTGAGTGGTTCTTATCCGGGTTGGCAACCAAGAACCGATGCTCCGATTGTAAAACTGATGTCGGAACTATATATGGAGATGTTTCAGGAGCCTGCCCATGTAAATGCAGTACATGCAGGACTAGAATGCGGGATTTTGGGCACTAATTATCCGGATGTTCAAATGATTTCTTTTGGTCCAAATATTTTTGGTCCCCATTCACCCGATGAATGTGTGCAAATTTCCTCTGTTCAAAAATTCTGGAACTATTTATTGGAAACTTTAAAACGAATACCGAGAAAATAATTATTAAACTTATATTGATTTTCAAAAAAATTTCAACTAAAACCCGCTTCTACAGTGGGTTTTAGTTTGTTTGTAGCAATTGTGTTACTTACTTAACCTGTAGTCTATATGCAGCAACATATTCCGAACCATAAGCCAAGTAAAGCAGGCTACTATTTTTAGCCCCAACGCGATAGGTATAAGTAAGTTTATTTCCGTCTTTGTTAAAAGTCTGATTTGTAGATGTAATTGAGCGTGGAATCATTTCCCCTTTTTCGTCAAATGCGTCAATACATGAAATATAATTGCCTTGGGTAAGATTTTCTGATAAAACCTCTACTTTTATTGTTAAGGTATCGCCCAAATGTGCAATTATATTTCCCATTAGGCTGGTTGAATCAAATTTGACTTTGTTTTTTCTGGAAAAAAGAACAGGGAAATTCTCAAATTCTTTTTTTGATGGTGGTTTTGCCAACAAAGTCCATTGTGTATCTGTAGGATAATGGTCATAGATTAGCCTATCAGGTGGTGCAAGGTAGTAATTCTCATTTAGTTGTTTTGTAAACTTCGTTACCATATTGTCGCAAAAGCCACTTGCCCAACATGCATCTATTAATTGCCATTTCCCATTTATTTTAACTGCATTCCATGCATGATTTTCTGTTAGTGATTGCCCGATAGAACATACATCTGTTTTTCCGCACCCATGTATTATAACACACTCAATATTAGAACGGTCGCACAATAGCTTAAAAATAGTTGCATAGCCTTCGCAAACACCTTTTTTTCTTTTAAGAACATAAGCACCATAATCATTCAGATGTAATTTTATATTTTCTAAACTATCTGTAGAATGTACACGTTTTGGTGCTACATATCCTGTCCAGTGAAATTCAGCTACATCATAACTTATGTGTTGGGTAATCCAATAATAAAAAGACCTTACTTTTTCAGAATCCGAATAAGATTTTATTTCCAGTTTATCATGTAATTCGTCTATAAGATAATATCCTATTAAAGATGCCTTCTTATCAACATGTGATAGTTCTTTAACTTGAGAAAAAGCCGAATGAAACAATAATAATTGGAAAATAACAAAATAATATTTCATATTTTTAGTTAGTAATTAATATATACAAATGTACTGTCTTATAATTATATAATTTAGATACTTATTGATAAAATAAAAATATTTTATTTCAAACCAATTTGGTAAATAGGTTATATTTTTGCTAATGAATCTATCTGTTCCATATCATTTAATTATTCAACAAAGCTAATTATTTATTTTAAAATTTTGTAATACTTATTGATTCTAAGATATAATAGACTACTTAATTGATAAAAATTTAAATGAATGTAAAAATAATTTTTATAACTACCTTGCAAGTAATAAACCTTTATTTATCTAAATATTTTTTATAGCTGATTTACATGAAATTAAGGTGGAATATTGCACAACTTTTTGAACTATTTTGGTGGCGTTTTTATATCCGAAATAAAAACGAGGCCAATTACTTATACAAAAAAAACTTTATTGGGAGCGAATATTGAAAGAGTGTGCTACTATATTTGAAGTAAAAAATAACAACACACTGATTGATATGGGTTGCGGACCTTCCGGTTTATACTTACCATTTCCTGATAATAATTTAACTGCGGTTGACCCATTACTTGACGATTACGAGCAAAATCTGTCTATCTTTTCACAAAAAAAATACCCAAATGTAACCTTTATAAAAGCTGCAATTGAAGATTTTGAAACTAAAGAACAATTTGATTATGTTTTTTGCATGAATGCAATTAATCATGTAAGTAATATTAAAACCGGTTTTTTAGTATTATCTAAATTAGCAAAAACTAATGGTAAAATAATTGCAAGTATAGATGCTCATAATTATACGTTTTTAAAGAAACTTTTCAGGTTTTTACAATGCGATATTCTACACCCTCATCAATATAATAAAGAGGAATATATTTAGTTGCTTGAAATGGAGGGCATTAAAGTACTATCCACAATCTGTCTTAAAAAAAATTTCATATTTAATTATTATATGCTAATAGCAGAAAAGATATAATTGTATCAAAAAAATGTTAGTTCTGAAAATACAAATACCCGCCTAATAACTAACCAATAACAAGAATATAAATCGGAAAAGTAGATGCTTACTTTTTAACAACAAACAATCTATTTACAGAAATACAAAAATTTATTTTCAATTACCGACAAATAAACCTCATTCGCCTACTTAAAATATTTTCTTGCCTAATTAGACTTTTGCACGGTTTTTGCTGTATGTATTTTTGTCCTGAAAATACAAATAGATATGCGAAACAACAGATATTTTGGTGAAGACAAGTATTCAAGGAATTTTGAAGATTACGAAAGTAATTACTTTGAAAAAAGAAAAAATTTCAGAATTTTTACAGGTGTTATTATTGTAGTTATTGGGTTAGTGCTTCTATTAAAAACATTAGGAATTTTTTCCTTTTTTCACATATATAGCATGTGGCCTGTTTTTATGATACTCGTTGGTTTACTGATTGGTATAAAACATAATTTCCGTAATAATGCATGGTGGGTTCTTATTTTAGTAGGTATTTTTAATTTAATTCCACCTTTTCAAATCGGGAATCACTCATCAAGTGAATTAGTAGTTCCTATTTTTGTTATTCTTGCCGGCATCGTGGTCGTATTTCGCCCTAGAAAACAAAGTTGTTTTCCAAAATCAATAATAAATTCTACAATTAGTACTGAAGGGAGTTTAGATATTGAAGTAATTTTTGGAGGTAGAAAAGAATTGATAACTACCAAAAATTTTCAAGGAGGCACTATATCTGTAAGTTTTGGCGGTTGCGAATTAAATCTAAGCCAAGCTGATTTTAATGAGCCTTCCGTAATCCTTGATTTTAGAGTGTCATTTGGTGGTGTAGAAATGGTTGTTCCTTCGCACTGGATTATTCAAAACGAAATAAGACCTTCTTTCGGCAATGTAGAAGATGAAAGAACTTTGCAAACCGGAACAAACATTGATACTAAAAAGATTTTAATACTAAGAGGTAATGTATCTTTTGGAAACATAGAAATAAAATCATATTAATTATATAATAAAACATCCATACTTATGACATCATATACAGCACAAATTATTTATCGCATTGAATGCGAAGGATTACCAACCGACCAATACGAGGAACAATGGAGACTTGTATATGCAGCCAATGAAAGGGAGGCTTTATTGGAGGCAAGAATAACCGGCAAAAATGAAGAAGCTACTTTTATAGACCGTTTAGGACGCACAATTTGTTGGCGTATGCTGGCAATAAAGGATTTACAGCCAATAGAATTAAAAAATGGCGGTTTACTCTTTTCAATGGTTAGAGAAGCAGAATTAGTTGCAGCACCTGTGTGGACAGTTTAAATAAATGAATTTCAGTAATTACACAAATGCAAAATTGAATAAAAAATACATTTACTAATTTTTATAAGTGTATTTTTTATTCAAAAAAAATACTTTAATACTAAAAGCAATTGCGTGCTATAAAAAAAAATATTTATTTATTTATATTATTGCTTTTTCTAGCGGTAGTGGGTTTGCACTTTTATGTTTTTTATTATAGTTTTAGTTTCGACCTTCCAATTGCAATTCAAGATACCATTATTAGCAATGTTATATTAAGTATAGGTGTATGGAGTATTATTTTAAGTATAAGAGCCTATCCAACAACAGCGGTAATCTACCTATATTCGCTTGCAATAGCTATACTTTTTAGTGCCGGTGTTACATTGCTCACTTTTGAAACTACAAAATGGGTTACAAATAATAGCAACGAAGCATATCTGCTATGGTTTAATAAAACAATAGCAATCCGATTTATTTTTGTACTGCTATTTAACTGCTGGATGGCTACCAATGCAGCAATGGGCAAAATAATAAAACTGTCTGAAAGCAGGTATCTAAATCAAACAGATGCATCTATTTTAATAAAAGAGGCGGAACTATTTAAACTAAGACAACAATTACAACCTCATTTTTTATACAATAGCATGAATTCTTTAAGTGCATTAATACTTATTGCACCTGAAAAAGCAATTGAAATGGTAGGCAAGTTATCCGATTTTTTACGTAGTTCCGTAAAAAGAGAATCAGAAGAATATATGCCAATTGCAGATGAGCTTAACTATATACAATCATATCTTGATATAGAATCCATACGCTTTGGGAACAGATTGATAGTAAATTTTGAAAAAGAATATACCGACGATGCAAAAATACCGCCTTATTTACTACAACCGGTTATTGAAAATGCAATAAAATTTGGTTTATACGGCAATACAGGCAAAGTTACAATTTCGGTAAACATACATCTTGATGGTTCTTTACTTATATTAACAATTACAAATCCTTATGATGTAAATAGCCAGCCGCCGCAAGGTACAGGCTTCGGTTTGGCGGGTATAAAACGTAGGCTATATCTTCTTTATGCCCGAGCCGACTTACTTGAAACAAAAAAAGAGGAACATTTGTTTACTACTATAATAAAAATTCCGCAACATGAGCTACAAAGTACTATTGATAGATGATGAACCTTTAGCAAGGCAATTATTAGGAAATTATATTAATCCCTTCTTAGACTTAGAAGTTGTAGAAGAATGCGGTGATGGTTTTGAAGCTTTTAAGGCAATACAGGAACATCAACCAGACCTTATTTTTTTAGATATACAAATGCCTCGGCTTAATGGTTTCGAAATGCTTGAACTATTAGATAATCCACCATCAGTTATCTTTACAACAGCATTTGATGAGTATGCACTTAAAGCCTTTGAAGCAAACGCTTTAGATTATTTATTAAAACCGATAAAAAGAGACCGTTTTAATTTAGCCGTACAAAAATGGTTTCAATATAATGCAGGCAAAGAACCACAAAAGCTAAATTCATTATTTGAAAACCCTGTTTTTGAAGGCTATCAACATAGGATAGTTGTAAAAGATAATGGATTTATAAGAATTATACCGGCAAAAGATATTCAATATGTAGAAGCAAATGATGACTACATAAAAATAGTAACAGAAAATGGCAGCTTCTTAAAAAAAGCAACATTAACACATATAGAACAATCTCTTGACCCACAACAATTTATTCGTACACATAGGTCTTACCTTATACAAGTAAGTCAATTATTAAGGATTGAACCTTATGAAAAAGAAAGCCATATTGCTATTTTGCATTGTGGTGCAAAAGTATTGGTAAGTAAAACAGGTTTTGCACGAATGAAAGCATTATTAGGTTGGTAAAACAATTTTTTATTAATTTTTTCGCTTGAAAAATTTTTACTTATACAAATTTTAATTACTTTTAGCAAAACAAAAAAATATGAAAAAACTATTTACAATTTTTGCTGTAAGTTTTTTATTATGCAGCTATACAAGCCAAGCACAAATTTTTTGGACAGAAAATTTTGAAAGTGGCAGCACTTCCGGAGAATTAGTAACTGCTTACACGGGGCCAAACGGTACTTGGACATTAACTGTTACAGGTACAGAGGGTGCTAATTTTAATCCTTGGTATGTAAGTTGTGCCGAAAACGGACATACGAATGGGGTTTGTGGAACTGCTTGTGCAGCTGTAAGCTCTACAGCCACGCTTGCAACATTACATATAGGTTCAAGCACAACAAGTACAATACCAGTAGGTGATAATGGTGCTAGTTATGATGCTGGTGGTACCGGAGGTGTATTGAGTGCCCCGGCAACAGACCGCAGAGCAGAGTCCCCAATTATTAATTGCACAGGAAAAACATCTATTACACTATCTTTCAATTATATTGAAAATGGTGATGGTACGAACGATGACGGTACTGTATGGTACTATGATGGTACTACATGGAGCTTGTTGGTAAATACGCCCAAAACGCTATTATGCGGTGTACAAGGCCAATGGGCACATTATACGTATGCATTACCAACAAGTGCCAATAATAATCCGAATGTTAAAATTGGTTTCAGGTGGGTTAATAATGATGACGGTGTGGGTACAGACCCTTCTTTTGCTGTTGACAGCGTATCCTTAAGTACAGTTGGTTCAAGTGTTACGCCACCACATGCTGCTTTTACAACAAGTGCTACTACTGTATGCCAAGATAGTTGCATTACATTTACCAGCACAAGTACAGGTACTATAGACAGCATTACATGGTCAATACCCGGCATTACTATTACTACACCTCATGCTACACCATTAGTACAATGTTTTACTACGGCAGGAAGCTATGCTGTAAAACTAAAAGTATATAATGCAGGTGGCACAGATTCTACAACTACAACTGTTACAGTTAACGCCGCACCACATCCGGTTATACATAAAACAGGGCATAGTTTATCTGTTACCGGTTCATATACAGGTTACCAGTGGCAATCGAATGGCGGCAATATTACCGGTGCAACAAATAATAATTATACCTACACCTATTCGCATTCTATAACAACATATACTGTTTTGGTTGATTCTAACGGCTGTTGGGGTTCATCTACACTGAATGTAACAAAAATAAACGACATTAATACTACTGCTAATACATTTACTTTAGCTCAAGCATCCGGTAACGAAATTGATTTATTTGCTACCTTAACTGTATTTAATAATTTAGATATTGATATTTATGACGCATCGGGACGTAAAGTAAGACATGATATTTGGCAAGCTGGCAATGACAACAAAAAGATGACTAATTTAAATATCGCAAACGGTTTTTATTTAATAAGATTAAGTAACGAAACCACTTCTACTATAATAAAATGGCTGAAACAATAATTTAAATAGTTTGCATAAATAGAATGCCTTGCATTTTTGCGAGGCATTCTATTTTAAAAAAATACTTTTTAGTATCTACAAATAAAAGCACAAAATTAATTTATTGTTATTTTTAATAAATTTACAATTTAAAATAGCTCGTCTGCTATTTTTTTTATTATTTTAGAACACTAAACTTAAATCAAACTAAATGTACAAAAAAATTTACCTTTCGATGTTGCCAATGGCACTCATGTTATTGTCTTTTAATGCCAATGCACAATTCGACAAATTAAAAAGTAAAGCCTTAGATAAGGCAACAGGCAACAATACACCTGCTTATGTGCAAACACCTGAAGACATAAAAAGGATTGCAGACAGAAGAAAAACACCCGCAGGTATGCAGGATATTATTTTAACTGCACAAATGAAAGAGGAACTTAAAAAAGTACTTACAGCAAGTGGCGGTGTAAATAATGCAATCGCAAAATCGAATCTTTTAGGCAAAAACAGCAAACCGGATTTAACATACACTCTTACTGATTTTTATATAGTTGACAGCAATTGGACCGTAAATAAAAATGATGCCGGTGCTGCAATTAATAGACAATTGATTACAGAAGCTGTTCTAAAGGGTTCGGATGGTAAATGTTATTTAAAACAGTATTTTTTTACTGAAAAAAGTCAAGGTGCTGATAAATATGGTCCTGTAATGTTTGCAAATGAAAAGAAATTAGCAAACCCGAATGATACTGGTGAAATATTGTGCGAAAACACAAAATAATTTTTAGTATAAAATAAATGCCCATTAATATTTGTAAAATATTAATGGGCATTTATTTTATACTAAAATTCACTTCTTTCTAGAAATGATTATAATCATTTCTTTATCTTATTTTCTGAAATAAATTTACGCCCATACTTTATAAAGAAAATAATACAATTTATGAATATCAAATATCTACCAATTATTACTATTCTATTTCTGCTTTTTGCTTTTAAGTCAAATGCTCAGTTAGATGCAGACGATTCTGTAAGTTTTGAAACTACAATTGTAAAAGAAAATGTTATACAAAATACCATGTATCAACGAAAAGGTAAAATGTATGTATTTTGGGGATATAATAGATCGGCATATACACATAGTGACATTCGTTTTAAAGGTGATGGTTATAATTTTAAAATAAATGATATAAGAGCAACCGATGACCCAACCCCGTTTTCTGCTATTTATTATAAACCCGACGGCTTTACATGTCCGGAATATAATTACCGTGTGATGTATTATCTATCAGACAAGGTTTATATTTCTATTGGTAGCGACCACATGAAATATACAATGTCTAAACAAGCTACACACCTAAGTGGTACTATAAAAAGCGGATTAAATACCGGTACTTATAATAATGCGGAGGTAGTTGTTGGCGAAAAAAGTGATGTTAATAATCCCGGGCCATCTATAATAGACCAATTACCGGGTGGTTTTGTAACTAATTTTGAGCATTGCGATGGATTAAATGATGTAGCTTTTGAACTTGGAAGACTTGAGCAAATCTGGATTTCTAAAAATCGTAAACATGCCTTATCCGTTGTTGGCAGTGCTTGCTTAGGCATGGTAGTACCTGATTCTGATGTTGATGTACTTGGGCAAGCACCCAAACACGATATGGATGCAAATAAAAAAGCGTATCATTTGGCTGGTTATAGCCTGTCGGCGACAATGGGTTTGCAAATGGATTTATATAAACATCTATTTGTACTGGCACGTCTTAAAGCCGGCTATATGAATCTACCTGATATATTAACTACTGTGAATGGAGGTAAAGCCAGTCAGGAATTCAATTTTATTGAGCCAATGGTAGTTTTGGGCTATTCGTTTATATTGAGTAGAAAATAGTGGCGAAGTACAAATAATGTAACAATTTTAAAATCTCCATAAAATTATTCCTTAACGTTTGCAAGTGCAGGCTTGTATATTATTATTGGGTAAAATTGAATACAAAACACCATCACATATACTACCATCTACTACTGAAATATAAGGAACATTGCTAAACAAAAAGCTATAAAATATACATTCAAAATAGTAGTGCATAGTCCATAACTGTATATAATTGCAATAAATTTTGAATAAATATAATAAATATATTTATTTTTTCCAACCAAAATAAAATTCATACTGTCTTAATGTTAATTGTAGATTATCTTTAAAATAAATTTTTTTATGAAATAATTATTTTAATTTCATAGGATTGTTGAAAAAATTAATCTACATTTAACCTTAATTTAATTTACATAGCTTATGCGCGTTTTTATATACTGTTTTTTATTTTTTGGACTTGCATCCATTAATGTTTCTGCACAAATGGCAGGAACTGCAATATTCCTTCCAGGTCATTGGCTTGAAATAGGACAAGATTATAATGGTGCTTTTGGTCCGGATACAATTGGAACAACACTTACCGGTTACTATCCTCATACAGGCGGTGGTTCCAATCTTGCTGAGGTTTATGACTACGGACACGACGGCTGGACGGTTGGAACACCGGAATATATGGGCGACTATACCTATCCGGGTAGTCCGTTTGAAGGATGGGAAATGCAGGTAAACGGTTTGCAAAGCCAAGCCTTTTATGGTAGTGGTTTTTCTGGTGGCACACTTACAGGTGCTAACGTTTCTTATGTAAATGCCGGTGGGCATTTATTAGGCAATTGGGCAGGTACATGTGCCGGTCTTACTATTAATCAGGAAACAAGAGTAGATACCAATGCAGATGCAGTTGTAGTTACAACAGTTTTTCATAATACAAGTGGTGCACCGGTACCCAATGTTTACTATTTAAGGTCTTGCGACCCTGATAATGATGAAAGTTGGCCCGGTGGTTCTTTTACTACCGATAATATGGTAATGTATCAAAATGATGTTGACCATAGAGTAATGGTGCAAGCCACCGGTACCGGATATTCGTTTGCTACATTAGCTCTTGCCACAAAAGATTGTCGTGCCGTTGCTTTCATTTACGATAGCTGGCCTTTATGGGGGTCGGTAGATTTGGCTACTTGTTGGAATCAAACATACACTACCGCTCAATACACAGTTGGTGTTGCAGACCCTGGAGATATAGCAATAGGTCTGGTATATAATTTGGGTACTATTGCTGCCGGCGATAGTACTGTAATATCGTATGCCTATGTTTTTAATGGTAATAATTATGGTATAGATAGTGCTTTTCCCGACCCGCAAATGGTTGTAAATGGTGTTATTGTAGATTCAATAGACACTTTTAAAATATGTGATTATCCGGGTATTACAACCATACCTGTAAATATGATACATGCTACCGATAAAAACTGGACTTGGTCGCATTGGTCTTGGGCTCCCGGTACCGGCTTAGCAACAACAACCGGTACTACTAATTTCATAAATGTAGCATCCCTAACATCCGATACTACCACATTTACGATTACAGGTACAGACAGTGCTTTAGGAATGTATTCTTGTGCCAATAAAACATTTAAATTGGTAGTGGTATTATGTTTCGGTGCATCGTGCAACAATCCTTGTTTCGGTGATACAATAAAACTTCGAGCATTAGGCGACTCGGTAGGTGCTACTTTTAGATGGGTAGGACCGTCAGGATTTACAAGTACAATGCAAAATCCTTTTAGATATCCGGCTACCTATGCAGATACCGGTGTATATACGCTTTATAGAACGTTGGGTGGCTCTTTGGATTCTGCAAAAACACATGTTTTTGTGCATGCAAGCCCACTATTAATAGAAACAAGTAATGCACCCTTATGTGCAGGTTTGGTAGATACGCTGCATCTAAGTGTTACACCAGATTCTTTAGGGGAAACTTTTTACTGGACGGGACCATCGGGTTTTACTTCCACATTAGAATTTCCTAATATTAATGGGTTTACCATTGGTGATTCCGGTATCTATAAAGTTGTTGCTACTACCATATTCGGTTGCAAAGACAGCACTACTATTGATGTAGGATTAGCCCCTATACCGCCTGCACCAATTATTAACGGCGTTACCGTATATTGTCAGGGCGCTACACCTACTCCGTTTATAGTTACTACAGGCGTACCGGGCAGCACAGTATTATGGTATCCGGGAGCTACAGGTGGCACTGGCAGCACTATTCAGCCAACAGTAAATACATCAACACCGGGTAATTATACCTTCTATGCCAGCCAGATAATTGGTAGTTGCGAAGGTCCGAGAGACTCCATTACTGTAACTATTTTGCAGCCAATTGAGCCGTCGTTTACTTATACATTGCATTTAGGATGTAATTTAGATACTATTTTCTGCACAAATACATCTCTGAATGCATCCACTTATACTTGGACATTCGGTGATGGCGGTACATCTAATGATCCCAACCCTATGCATATATATATAGCTCAGGGTATCTATAATGTAACGGTAACTGCATCAAACGGCTATTGTGCATTGTCTTCAACTCAGGTTATTAATACCATACACCCGATACAGGCAATATTTACGCCAACACCCGATACCTTATGTGCAATTACTCAATCTACAACTTTAATAAATACGTCCATAGGTGGTGCATTAACTCCTTACTGGAGTTTTGGAGACGGTTCATTTGACTCTACCAATTGGAGCCCTGTGCATACTTATAATGCCGGTGGTGTATATGTGGTTACATTAAAGGTTACAGATAGTTTACATTGCCAAAGTACGGTACAACAAAATGTTTATGCATTACAATTAAATATTCAATCTTGGCACGATACAACTATATGTTTAGTTAGCCCAATACCATTAACGAATTATGTAAGTATCAATCCACCGATAGTAAATGACTTTACATTTGCATGGACACCTTCTACTGGTTTAGATTACAGTACGAACCAAATACCCTTATTTTTTGGTATAGGTACTTATTCTTATTTGCTTACAGCAACAGAAACTGCTTATGGTTGTGTAGCCACCGATGTAATAAATATCACTTCTGTACCACCAACACCACTTACTAATGTAACCGGAAATGATACGATTCAATTTGGGCAACATGTACAATTAAATGCAGATAATGTATTGTATTATTATTGGACACCTAATGACGGTTCGTTAAATAATCCTAATATAAATAATCCAATTGCCACTCCTAACCAAACAACTACCTATACTGTTTATGGTATGGATGTAAATGGATGTGTTGATACGGCTACTGTTGTGGTTGTGGTTGATAGTGCTACTACTGAAATTATCCCTTCTGCATTTACACCTAATGGAGATGGATTGAACGATGTTTTCAGACCTGTAGGATTAACGTATCAACACCTTGTTGAATTTAGAATATTCAATAGATGGGGGCAGCAAATATTCTATTCTAATAATATTGAACATGGCTGGGATGGCACTTATCAAGGTGTGCCGCAGGATATGGGCGACTATTTTTATGAAGTAATTATAGCAAGACCTAATTATCAGGAAAACATAGTTTACACCGGTACAGTAACCTTACTAAGGTAAGCCTTGTGGGTTTTATGTAATTCTAAAAATGCCAATAAAAGTAAAAGGGATTAATATAAAAATTAATCCCTTTTACTTTTATTATTTCTACTGAATATAAATGATAGAAATACCTATTCAGACTTGCAAAATATAAAGTAAATAGTACCCTTTCAAAATCCGGAAAGCCTGCTAGTTCAGGCGGCATTCATTTTTAAGGAGACTGAATAGTTGCATAATGTGACAGATATATTACGAAGTATCATCTGTTATGTTTGGTAAATAGACTCAATTTTTAAGTGTTAAAGCGAACTTATAAAGAAACTTTTTAACGTAGGTTTAACCTCAAGTTTTTTTGTGCCACTGTCAATCAATTTAATTTTGTGGATACCCAAAAATGAAAATAAATAAGAAAAAATATATGTGGCGCATAAGCTTAACTTTCTTGTTATTAGGGGTGTGTTGCCAACTGCGGGCGCAAAATGTAGTTTTCAGTGCCGCACCCAGTGCTAATAAAATTGGTGTTAAAGACCAAGTACAAGTACAATATACCGTAAAAGATGCTCAAAACCTGCAAAGCATAGCCCCGGGTCAATCGCAGGACTTTACGGTTGTGCAAGGTCCGTTTCATTCGCAGAGTTCCAATATTTCAATTATTGGTAATCAAACGGTACAATCTCAAAGTATTACCGTTACTTATATTTTACAACCCAAGCGTGAAGGCACCTTTACAATACCGCCTGCTGTTGCTAAAGATGCAGCAGGGCATACCTACCAATCTAATGCAATGACTATACAGGTTGTTTCCGGCTCTGTGGCACAGCAACAACGCCGCCGCAGAGACCCGTTTGGCGATGACGGAGATGACCCCTTTGCAGCATTATTACAACAACAACAACGAATGCAGCAGTTGCAACAGCAGTTGCATAATCAAATGTTGCAACAACAAAATCCGCAGCAGCAGCCGTCTGCACAGGGGCAAAGGCAGCAAGCAGCGCCTCCGCAAGACCCACCGATTAAGGAAGAAGATATTAAAAAGGATTTGTTTATAAAAGTTGTGGTTGACAATAATGATGTGCATGTAGGAGAGCAGATTACAGCAACCTATAAACTATACTCCCGATTGCCAATGCAAATAAACATATCGAAATTGCCAACTTTAAATGGTTTCTGGACACAAGATTTTGAAATACCCAGACAGCCTAAGCCTACAGAAGAAATTATTGACGGCAAAAAATATCAGGTCTTTGTTCTAAAAAAATCGGCACTTTTCCCACAGCAAACAGGTACGCTTGAATTAGACCCTGCCGAGGCCAAGGGAATGGCAAGGGTATTACAACAGGTAAAACGTAGAATGGCTGATATGGACCCTTTTGGAGCCGGTACCTTATTAATGAGCGACCCGTTTTTTAATCATAGTGTATTTAATACCACTGTATATAAAGATGTGCCGGTAAGTTTAAAAAGTACACCTGTAAAAATAAAAGTAACCGCACTTCCCGAAAAAAACAAACCCGAAAATTTTAGTGGTGCAGTTGGTAATTTTACAATATCGGGTAAGTTAGACAAAGAAGAATTAACTACCGATGATGTTGCCACACTATCATTAAACATAACTGGTAGTGGAAACATAAAAATATTTGAAGCACCTAAATTAAATTTACCTAATGGTTTAAATACCTTCGACCCTCTTATTACAGATACCATTACCGGACGTAGCACTACCATAAGCGGAACTAAAAAGATAAATTATTCAATTACACCACATACACCCGGTGATTATAAAATTCCATCTATTCCGTTTACTTTTTTTAACCCTGCTACAGGCAATTATGTTACTGTAAGCACACAGGAATATAAAATACATGTAAAACCCGGCAAACATTATTTCCCGTCTCTACAAAAAGATAATACCAATTTAGCTATAAACGATTTACACGATATTGTTGTAAAACCCTTAAACAACATAGCCTATAGTAGCACACCCTTACTATTAACAACCGGATATTGGTCTATGTATGCATTGCCGTTATTAGCATTTATGGGTTTAATAATCTGGAAAAAAAGAGATGATGATTTATCTAAAGATTCGATATTGCTTAAAAAGAAAAGAGCCAATAAAATTGCTTTTAAACGCTTGGTAACTGCCAATAAACTTCTTTTGGAAAAAAATAAAGGCGCATTTTACGAAGAAGTATCAAAAGCTATTTGGTTATATTTAAGCGATAAAATAAATATACCGCTATCAGCTTTATCAAAAGAAACAGCTATGGAAGCACTTACCATTCGTAAGGTACCTATGGAAATTCAAAAAAATATAGAGTCGGTAATTTGGGAATGCGAGACGGCACTCTATGCATCTGGTGGCAGTGATGAAATGAAAAAAACCTATGATGAGGCAATAAAAATTATTAGCGACTTGGAAGATGTAATTAAAGCATGAAAAAATTAATTTTTATTTTCACGATACTTTTATCCGGCTCTATAAATTTAGTTGCTGCCGGTGCTATTGATAATAGTTATTTTTGGCAAAAAGGAAACGAATTTTATCGTAGTAAGCTATATGACAGTGCTGTGTTTTATTACGAACAAATAGCAGCAAAACGACCTATAAATGCCGATGTGTATTACAATTTAGGCAATACCTATTATAAATTGAATAAAATAGGTATGGCTGTTTTAAACTACGAACGAGCCTTAAAAATAAATCCGGAATATAAAGAAGCAAAAGAAAATTTATTGCTTACCCAAACCCGCATTGGCAATAAAGTAACCGCCATAAACGATATTTTTTTTATTATATGGTGGAATTCAATTACTCGTGCCGACAGAGCCGGTTTTTGGGCAATAGCTGCAGCATTTATTTTTATTATAACCATTGCAATACTCTTATTGAAAAGATTTAATAACAGTGTAGGTTTACAATTACCGGTGCAACTACCGTTTATTACCGGTTTTATTTGGGTTTGCGTATTTATAATAGCATTGGTAGCAGCTAATAAAAGAATGCAGGCAAATGAAGCTGTAATTATGCTGAACGATGCCCCCTTAATGAATAATGAATTGGTGGGCAAACCATTATTGTTGATTCCTGAAGGTACAAAAGTTGTTATTTTAGACAATAAAACCAATTGGGTAGAAATAAAATTACCTGATGGTAGCATTGGATGGGTGCAACACAGTATAATAGAAAAAATATAAATATTAAAAAAGAATGTTATGGCAAATTTTTGGGCTAAAACTCCAAATTGGATAAAACCGTTTTTTTCCAAAAAATTTGTATGGAATATCAATAATAATAAGGAGTTGTCAGTTTATTTTACTTTCGACGATGGTCCGCACCCCCAAGCCACCCCTTTTGTATTAGAACAATTAGATAAATATGATGCGAAAGCTACTTTTTTTTGCGTAGGCAATAATGTAGTTAAATACCCTTATGTATATCAGCAAGTATTAGACAGAGGTCATTCAGTTGGTAATCACACCTACAATCATTTAAACGGATGGAAAACGGATACCGAAAAATATTTGCAAAATATAGCTCAAGCACAGGAATATATAAACAGTAATCTTTTTAGACCGCCCTACGGAAAGATAAATAGGGAGCAACTAAAAAGCATGAATAATGCAACACCTCCGTGGCATATTTGTATGTGGGACGTACTTAGTTTTGATTTTGACAGGAAACTAAGCCCCGAAAAATGTCTTGAAAATGTAATTAAGAATATTCAGCCAGGGTCTATAATTCTATTTCATGACAGCACAAAAGCTTGGGATAGAATGAGCTATGCACTACCCTTAGCTTTAGAATTTTGTAAAAGTAAGGATTGGAAGATGAAAAAAATTGAACTATAGAGAACGAATAGTACAAATAAAAAATAAGTGTTCTTATTTTTTATTTGTGTTAGTATGTACTTCTTTTTCTATAGAATCTGCTTTTGATGCGGCTAAAGCATTAAGAACGGAATCATTATAAACAGCTTTTTTTGCTTGGTGTTCCATTGTTTTAGCTTTAATAGCCGAGTCAATGGATACTTGTATTGGGTTGGGTTTGTCTGAACTTGCGCAAGATGTAAATAGAGCAAAAACAAATATTGAAAGAATTTGTTTATTCATTGTTTTTTATATTATATATACAGTGCTATTATATTAAATAATAGCACTGTATATAATTTTACTAGGGTATTACAATTTGTTTTGAATCTGATGAAGAGCCTGATGCTCCTAAAGTGAAATCTTTAGTCCATAAAGGATTTCCTGTTGATGGATTTGTATCAAAGGAAGCCGTAAATGTTTCTCCATTTTTACCTGTAACTGTCCAAGCGGCATTATGAGGACCTGAAGTTAAAGGTATTTTAATTGTACCATGACCTACAACTGGTGGAGCTGCATCTATAGTTACATTAATTGTAATATCTGCAGGACCAGTTATTCCAAAGCAATACGCCATATTTATATATTTAAAATGCCTACTCTATTCCGTTTTCGGCTTACCGTTTTTTATTTTTGTATTATGCAGGTATTTTAAAATTACCGTTCGATGCACCGGCAGCATCTAAATTACCGGCAAAATAAAAGCGTCCTAATTTATTACTGTTAGCATTAGGCACATCAATTTTTACTTCGTAGTAGTCTGATGGAGTGCCGTTTGTAATTGTCCAAGAAACCGTGTTAGGGCTTGGAGCTGTAAGAGGAATTTTTATGGTGCCGTGGCCACCCATAACTACTACACCATCTACATTCGCATTAATTGTAGATGTTTTACTTGTGGTAATGTCTAAATACATGGTTTTGTTTGTTTAGTGTGAAAAATGATTGAATGGTAAACATAGTTAGAACATTTGTTAATTTATAATTACAATACATATATTTTTTATTTAAAATTGTATTGTTTTTATCAAGTAATATATGTTTACATCGAATTAACAATAGGTGTATTTATCTTTTTTGCGGGAGGCAAAATACAGGGAATCTGTAATTATTTTCCAACATTTTATCTTGCTTAATACCATATACCAAATCGCTCATATTGTCTATTTCGTCTATGCAAATCCCTATTGTATCGGCATTAGCTTGCTTAGCTCTTTCAACAGCATTAATTTCAGATAGTGGTTCGTGCACTAAAGAAATTCGTTCTAAAAGGTGCTGTAAACCGGCAGGTAAATGAGCATGCGTAGTAGTATCGTCTGCTAAAATATTAAAAATGAATTTGCCTTGAAACACACCAGAAAACGTATTTATATCGCGAACATGTGCATTAATTTCATTTGCGTGTTTAAATATCATATATATTGTTGCTAATTGTTGGTAAGAGCGACCCTGAACAATCAGAAACGGGTAAGGGGTATTAATAATTACTTTATAGGCTCTGCTACCAAAAACATGTTGCATACCGGTAATACCATGTGTACCCATAATTATTAAGGGGTTATCGTAATTTGCAGCTACATCGTTAAATGCCTCATATATGGTACCGTGTGCTATTAGTGGTCTGATAATATCACCATAAAAAACACTTAAACCGTCTAAGAAATTATCCAAATCATTTTTAGTTTTCTGATATACTTCTTGATACATTTGCTGTGCAATTACTTTTACATCTTCATTTTGTGCATTTTGATATTGGTCTAAAATTTTAGAATCAAGTAAATGTACTGCAACAATTTCTACATTATGATTTACGGATAATTCGCAAGCATATAATAAAGCTTCATGAGAAACCGGAGTAAAATCAATAGGTACAACTAATGTTTTTTTCATAGCATGCAAAATAATGATTTTTTTGTGTTTTGACATAAAAATTATAAAAAATCAATTATTTTTCTCAATATTATTTAGTGATAATATAGGTAATATTTAAAAGACTACTTTGTTCTACGTTTGTTTCATTTCAGTAATAGATGCAAAATGTAAAATTAACGTGCAACTTTTGTGTTAAAGCATAAAGTTTTATTTAAATATATTCTTCATTAATTGTAATTCCTTTCATGCCAAAATATAGAGGTTTTTAGCATCCAACAATTCTGTTTTTTGCCTTAAATTAAATTTGTTGTTCTAAATAAACGCAAACAAATATCACTATTTTATTTCATAATCTGTAACAAAAACAGGTGATTCAGACGCATCTATTTGTACTTTACCCAAATCAGTTATTTTTCTTTCTACATCCATAAAATCTTTATTAGGGCTTGGCTTGTAAATATATGCAGCTGTAGAAGCACCCATATCAAGAAGATAACTTTTTTCAGATTTCGTATCACTTTTCGGATTAATTATTACATACATTTTTTTGTCATTCAAAATATATCTATCTACAATAGGCATACAATTAATGGTGCTGTCATAAATAAAATCGCCAAAGTACTTGCAAGTTTGCATAACATATTCTGCGGCATTTCTTTTTGAGCCATCCGGATTTACTAAGCCGCTGGTGGCATAAATAGTGCTATTTAGTGGGTGGTCATCCGATAGTTCGTAAAAAAACACCTTCTGTATGCCATGGCGTGCATATAATAAGGCGGTTCTAAGTGTCCAGTCTGCTTGTACAATGTCCTCATTTTTAAATTCATTTTTGGGTGCTTTTTGCGGACTGCCTTGGTCTATATCGTAACCGGTCTCTGTAACCCATACAGGCATATTATAAGCAAATTCAGCAGAAAAAATTCTAAAATTTTCAGCAATTGTGTCTGCCATAGACAGTTCGGGTGCAACACCAGTTGTAGCTTTTTTATCGATATTTATTCCGGCATCATTAGCATAATAATGATAATTTATTATATCCCAGCATAAGTCTATTTGCCCATTTGGTTTTATACCTCGGTATTGCTTACACCAATCTATCATACCCATAATATAATCTGTGCTTGGCTTTGCAAGTCCTGCCATTACTACTTTCATATTCGGGTCTGCATTTTTTACACCCACACCAATACCCATTGTGTTTTTATTGCCATCATAAAAAGCAGACAAATTTGCCGCATATTCTCTGCCTGTTTGGTAGGCAGCCCTACCCTTCCACCATTTATCCCTTTCATTATCGCACTCTATATAATTTATTAAACCCATTCCTACTTTTACTATATTTACTACATCATGGTTCCATCTTGGGGTAGTATCTACAGACAATAATAGCGGGTTTATGTCTTTGTTTGTACCATATCTGGCAGCATATTGAAACGCTACTTTTGCTTGTTCTATATATGAATTAGGGTCTTCGGGATTTTTATGGTATGTCATTGGTATATTTTCATTGTTTCGTAGTTCGAAAGGGTAGCTTACCTGCATCCATTCCGGTACCGATTTAAGGCATGCCAATACTTCAATATTTTCTTTCTTGCACCAATAATAAATGCTATCGTAGTTCCAACTGCCATTATGTGTAGGGTTAAAAGTATAATGTCCTTCGGCATATTCAAGTTTATCCCAATCCATATAATGTCTTATTCCTGTAAAGTTTTTTACATCACTTAGTTTTATAGAGTCTAACCAATTATTGTGTTTAGGGTTTTCAAAATCCCATTCAAACGCATTAACACCAAAATAATTCTTTAGCGGATAGTGTAATTTTGGTGTTGTATGCTTCGCATTAGGTGGCGAATAAGTACCATAAAACTCTATTTCAGTAGGGTATTCACCCCAACTGTTAATTACTAAATATCTAATATCATAAACAGGTTTTTCCAATGCAAATTTTTCAAGCTTATCGGGGTTTGGCCCTACCCATTGGTTATACCTCGTACCTTTAAAAACGGCAATAGGTACTTTTTCCCAATTACCTAATATTGCATATATTGTTAAAGGATGCTTTTCATTAGTACCCTCCCAATCAAAAAACTGAATACTGTCTATTGTTATTAATTCACCGTCTAATACGGGATACCATGCATCAAAATTTTCAAGAATTTTAGATCTGCCGGTATAAACACGTTCTTTTAAAACACCGTCAAATAGTTTTTCTAAGCCATTAGTGGTATAATTAAGTTGATACCATCGCTTGGCATCAATAGGAACTTTATGTGCATTGTTAGTAATATGCAGGGTATTTTGGGAACAACCTATAACCACAATTAGCAATAGAAAAAATGTTATATAAGTAGTTCTCATTTTTTGATAATTATTTACTCAGAACAAAAATAAGAATTAGTAGCTTATATTTTTTTGAAAAATAATTTGAAAATACAATCATACAATTAAAACAATAAAGTATATATTGAAATTCAGGATTCCAGAATGAAAATATGTTTGTCAAATCATCTCCGTTACCTTTGCATCCTATTCTGTAATTTTTATCTTATATGGTATATAAAGTTATTGGGCTTATGTCCGGTAGTTCGTTAGATGGTTTGGATATTGTGTTTACACAATTAGAAGAAGTGAGAGGCGTATGGTCTTATGAGGTAATACATGCTGAATGCATACCTTATACTGATAAATGGATTTATGACTTGCATCATGCACAACATTTATCGGTAAGTTCGTTTTTAAAATTAAATACCGGCTATGGCAAGTACTTAGGCGAACAAATAAATGCCTTTATTTTAAAGCATGATTTAGAACATAATGTTCATTTCATTTGTTCGCATGGGCATACCGTTTTTCATGATACCGCTAATAAAACCACTTGCCAAATAGGAGACGGGGCAACCATTGCAGCAATTACAGGTATAACGGTAATAAACGATTTGCGAGCTATGGATGTTGCACTTGGCGGGCAAGGTGCGCCAATAGTGCCTATTGGCGATAAACTATTATTTGGTACTTACGATTATTGGCTAAATATTGGTGGTATAGCAAATATTACCCTCAAAAATAATGGTAACTATTTAGCATTTGACGTATGTCCGGCAAACCAGATATTGAATATACTTGCAGAGCGTGAAGGCAAGATAATGGATGAAAATGGCAATATGGCTGCTAATGGTCATTTATTGGTTGAAATATTAGATGAATTAAATACAGATGCTTATTACAAACAAAGCCCGCCAAAATCTTTAAGTAATGACGCCGCAAAAGAAATGATTTTCCCTAAACTAATGCAAAGTAATTATGCCACAGCCGATTTACTGCATACGGTAGGTGTACATATAGCAGAGCAGATAGGAAATGCTATAAAACAATACCCTGCGGGTAAAGAATTTAGCTCTATTTTGGTAACAGGTGGAGGTGCTTTTAATTGTTTTTTAATAGAAAACATAAAAAAGATACTATCTGGGCAGCAACTAAATGTGGTTGTACCCGATGCAATTACCGTTAAATATAAAGAAGCAATAGTTATGGCATTAATAGGTACATTAAGGTGGCGAGGAGAATTGAATGTACTCAATACGGTAACAGGTGCTACCAGAAGCAGTGTAGGCGGTGCTATTTGGCTTGGTAGTTAATTCGTGTAAATAGTTGCTTCTTTTTTAATGTTTTATGAAAACATAAAAGACGGTTTTATCTTTTATTAAATCCGCACAATAGAATACCTTTACGCACTTAAAACAAAAAAACAAAAATGGCAGCAACTAAACTAACCATAAATAGTAATGGTTCTATTAAAATAGAAGGTGATTTTGAAATTATTGACAAAAACGGTACTGCCTACGATTTAGGTGGCAGAGATACTTTAGGCCTATGCCGTTGTGGGCATTCTAAAAACAAACCATTTTGCGATGGCTCACACAAAGGTGGTTTTGAGCATGAGGCGGTAGCTTTTGCTTTACCACCCAAGAAAACAGTATAGTAGTAAGAAAATAAAAAAGCCATGTATGTTTTGAAATTCTCAATGCATACATGGCTTTTTTATTATACGCGGATTCATTTTAAAAATTACTCATACACCAATTTCCCTGTATAATAATCCATACCATTGCTTACTTTATAATAATACATGCCTTTGGCATAGTTCCGTAAATCTATGCTATGGCTATAGGGCATACTTATTACTTGCTCGCCAAGTATAGTGTAAATTTCTATTTTATTCTGTTCTTCATTTTCTAAAACCGGAAAGATAAAATTGCCGGAGTAAGACGGATTAGGTGAAACAGTAAGTGAATGCTTATCTATGTTTTTAACCAAGCCACCAAAATTTCTCTCAACAACTTTTATTGAATCAATCATCCAACCTGCAAATAATTCAGGAATACTGTCGCTAACAAAGCGAAATCTAAAATAAAAACTACGAGCATTTTCAAAACTACAACCCGGTATTGAGGTAGATTTGAGAGCCATAAAATCCAGAATATCAATTTCAGAATAAATTTCATGATTACTCCTTCCGCTAAAAGCAGCCGTCCCGTTTTCTAAAGTATCATTAATAAAATAAAACCCATGTGTTTCTATATATGGGAAAAAACCTGTACAACCACCTACAACATTTAACCAATTAGTACCCGAGTCTGTTGAAAACTCAACAATACAGCCATCTTTACCTCTTGTTGTTTGGTATTTATGCCAAAAGCCAATTATTGGGTTCAAAGGTGCAGGGTCAAGTTTCAATGTAAACCAATTGTTTGCATTTATGAGGTAAGGATTTAGGGTATCTGTCATTAAAGCATGGTAAGAACTCGTGTCATGCGATATAAAGATTTTATGTGTTTCGCCAATTTGCCAAATTGGAGTAGCAGATGTATCTGCTTGAAAACTAACTTTCCAACTATAATGATTCACCTGTGGGTATGCATTACTATCTCTAAAATTAACATTGATTGAGTCACGAGATTGCCCACAAACAGTTATAGACACACAGATTGCAATCAGCATGAAAAAGAATTTCATATACCCTGTATTTAATGTAAATTTATAAATAATTTATGTAAAAACAAAATAAGAAAATGCACTAAAAAGCACCCCTAATCATCTATTAATTCTGAAATAATTTATCCCGTCACAAACTATTGCCGATTTTATTTCAATAGGTAATTGATTAATATATATATTAGTCCATTTTATATCCGGTATTATATAAATAGGCGTGTTATCCCAAACCTTATATTCAGGATTAATTTTTACAATAACTTCTGAGCAAACTTTATCTGCACCTTTAATTTGTTCCGAGTCAATGGTATTATAAGTAATTTTACCCGCAATTTGTGTTTTCATTTCAATAATATCTCCACAAACACCATCTGTAATAAATATAGGGATTTTATTAAGTCTTGCTTGTTTTAATGCAAGCGATGTATTCCATAAAGTTTTAATTCTATTGCTATATTCCGGGTATGTAAACGTATTGATACAAGTTGTAATAATATTACCAAACAAACCCACAAATAAGATTACAGTTATAACATTTACAAGTTTAGTGTATATTATATTTATGTATTGAAGAAACGAAATAATTATGAACGCTATTGATGGTATTGTATAGGCAGTAAGCCTAGCAACACTACCTAACAATTTTCCTGATAGAAAAAGACACAGCGTAATAACTAATAATAGTATGCCATAAAGTTTATAATAATCTTCTTTAGTATATTGATTAATTTTAGTTTGAGCTAATTTATATATAACATAAAAAAACGATAAAACACCTATTATCCCAAAAATAATTTCATACAGAAACCCCGAACCAACTAATGAAAATAGATTCCAAAAATATTCTATAAAATGATTTTCTCCTTTTTTATTTCCTAACATTCTCATGTAAGACCAATACATTTTATTATCTCCCATTACTTGTTTTACATCAATAAAATAAAATATTACAATATTTATAGCTGCAATAACCAATGGAAGATACAAAGCCAATAAAAAAAGTTTTTTATCATTTATAAATTCTTTTTTGTTAATACTAATTAAGGAACTGAAAATAAGAAGCGGAAAAACAGGAGCAACAGCAATAGAATAGGTATAGCCAAAATAAGGGGACATGAAAAAACTGATACATAGCAAAAAATACTTGTATTTATTACAAGGCTTACCTTGCTCACACATTTCAAGCAGGGTAATTAATTGCCAAAAAGCAAGCAAACAAAGTAGAATTTCCATTTCATAATGTTTTACTTGCACCATATAATCTGTAAAAGTTTGCGATGATATAAGAATAAGAATAAATAAGAAACTAAATATCTTGTTGTTTGGAAAAATTTTATTCTTTAAATAAAAACAAAAACAAATACTTATTGCTGTAAGTACTAAGGCAGGCATCCGTAAGGAAGTATAGCTGTAATCAAAGAATGAAGAAATCTTTTTAATGCAAAATAAATAGAGCCTTGGGCATTCTTGTAATAAATCAAGACGACCCCAAAGCAAGTCATAAGGTTTAAATTTAATATTATACAAAAGTCGCCATTCGTCATTCCAAAAAGGTCTTATAGGAAAACATGCCATTGCAATCCCAAAGCACAATAAATAAATGACTACACCGATTGTTGTAAATCGTATTAATTTTTCCAAATTTTTCAATATCTGTCAATAATTTTGGGTATTTGTAAATCTGCGAATATAATACTAAAACTAATTTAATCAATTATTGCTTCTTGTTTTTAGAAAATTTATGTTATTTACTCTCAAACAACCTATTTTAATTTTTTTTTGCAATAGTTAATATATTTATACATATAAATTTATACCTATCAGTTTCACACAAAAGCTACTAATTCCATATATCTGTTTAACATAAATTTATTTTTATCAACACTTTTTAACGTGTTTTATCGGTATTTTTGCAGATTGCATTTTTTGAATATTTATACTTATAAATGTCTTTACCACCTATTTTAAGATATGTTTATAACCATGGCGCAGAGGAAGTAATTCGTCGTGGTAAAAAAATTTTTCATACATCCGGAGTTCAAATGCTTGATGTTGACCATTTACTGGAACAAGTAAGATTTAGGGTACGAAACGATTTGTATCAAAACTATTATACTGTAACCATTAATAAATACTTACATCCTAAAGATTTGGCAGTTCGCTGCCAATGTCCGTATAATTTGGGTGAAATTTGCCGGCATGAGGTTGCAGCATTATTTCAATTAAATGATATTTTACAAAGTGGTTTCTTTGAAAACACAAATATCATATACGACCAAAAGCATACGGTAGTAAGAATGCGGCAAATAACAAAACAAATGTTGCTCATTTTTGCTTCGCCTGATAGTCTTGAAATAGCAGAAAGAATGGCGAATGCCAATAAAGCTGTTATTGTTTCTAATAAAAATGAAAGAATTGATGCCGATGTAAGCGATGACGATGCTACCTATAGAGTTACAATAAAACAGAATGAAGAACGATATTATGATACATCTTGCAGTTGTAGCGAACAGAAATATCCTTTATGCGTACATAAAGCAGCTTTATTTTTACATGTTTTAAGAACGTTTGGTACCCATTACTTTCAGACAACACAAAATATAGATTTACAAAAAAACAAATTATTAGAACAATACGGCTACAGCCTTAGTGATAACCTTAGTGGTAAGTTTGCTTTTACAGTAGAGGGTGGCAAACCTTTTTTACGCGTATTAGACCCTACTATCAAAAAAATTGCACCAGTAGTTTCTAAATTAGTTCCTGCCTATAAAGAGGTGGAAGTAAAAGTAATGGAGCAGGTAATAAAAAGAATTGGTATTGTTTTAGATACTACTATTACCCATTTCCCATATGTAGATGTTGTTTTAATTGCCGGCATTGCAGATGATGACATGAAAATACTTACCGGTTCTATAAGTAGATTAGAGCTAAACCAGAATATAAATCCTACCATTTTTAAAGAGGAAGATAGAGATTTATTGGTAACCGCTCGGAAATTTATGCCCGATGAATTACTTAAATACTTGAAGAAAAATTTACCTTTCGGAGATTATATTCAAGATTTAGATAGTATTGTAAACGATGCACCAAGTGAAGAAATAAAAGAACAAATATGGGAATATTTACTTCCTAAATATCAAAAATTAGCAGATAGAAATTCAACACATAATTTTGTTTATATACGGAGACAAGGAAAATTATTTTCTTCAACAGGCTTAGAAAAAATTGAGTTTTCAGATAAGCATGCACATCCGCAACTAATAGTAAGAAAAGAAGAAACAAATTACTCTGTTACTTTAGAATGGATTATAAATAATATAGCCATAACTTTTGCCGATGCAGCACTACTTAATTCTGCATTATTAGTGTACGAAAATGTATTACATTGCTTAGGCAATCTGAATGAAATACAAATAGTAGAAGCCTTTTTGCCCGATGGACTTATAAAAGTAGAAAACGAAAATTGGTCGAAATTCTTAGTTGACAAATTAATGTTATGGAATAATTTACTCCATGTACATTTTAGTGAGGAATTAATAGAACATTTCACCGAAATAAAACCGGTTTGTCGCATTTATTTACAGGAAAAAGAGTTTACATTAGTATTACGCCCTGTTTTTGTATATAATGATATTGAAATAAAACCATCTTGGTTTGGCGATGTTATAAAGCCCCACAATGGTATTGTAATGATAATAAAACGCAATGAGGAGATTGAAGCTGAATTTATTCAGAATATTCAAAGTATGCATGCAGATATTCATTATAACAAAAAAGAACAATTTTTTCATATTTCTGGTACTTCGGTATTAAACAGTAATTGGTTTACCCGCTTTATAGAAAAAATGAAAGATGAGAACGTAGAAATAATGGGTTATGAAGGTTTACAAAGCTTAAAAGTAAACATACACAAACCTACTACACAAATAATGGTCAGCAGTGGTATCGATTGGTTTGAAGCTGCAGTAGAGTTAAAATTCGGAGACCAGAAAGTATCTATAATAGATGTAAAAAATGCACTTGCTCAAAAACAAAATTATATAAAACTGGGTGATGGTTCGGTAGGTATGTTACCTAATGAATGGATGAAGAAATATAGTTTAATGTTGAAAATTGGTGAAACGAAAGGAACTAAAATAAGATTGAAAAAATTTCATTTTAGTGTTTTAGACGATTTACTCGGCGAAATAAAAGAAGATAAATTACAACAAGAATTAGAAGAAAAAAAGGAAAAATTAGAATCTATACTCACAAACGACTTTAGCGAGGTAGAGCCTCCCGAGCACTTAAAAGCTAAACTTAGACCGTACCAATTGGCAGGCTTCCATTGGTTAAAGTTTTTGAACGAGGCTGGCTGGGGTGGTATCCTTGCCGATGATATGGGTTTGGGTAAAACAGTACAGACTCTTACTTTTTTTCAACATTACAAAAACACAAATCCCGGTTGCCGTTTTTTAGTTGTATGCCCTACTACACTAATGTATAACTGGGAAAATGAGATAACTAAATTTACACCCGATATTACCCGAATAATACATCATGGGCCCAAAAGGAACCCGAATCCGGCTTCTTTCGTAAACTATGACATTATTATTACTACCTACGGCACTATGCGTAGCGATATTAAACTATTAAAAGAAATACCTTTTGATTATGTAGTTCTTGATGAATCACAATCAATTAAAAATCCGCAGTCGCAGGTTGCCAAAGCATCGTTGTTGCTTAACAGTAAAAACAGATTGGCATTAAGTGGTACTCCGGTTCAAAATAATACTTTTGACCTCTATGCACAAATGAATTTTCTAAATCCGGGTATGCTGGGTAGCAGGGAATTCTTTATGAATGAATTTGCAACACCCATTGATAAATTTAAGGAAGATGAGGTAAAGTTACAACTACGCAAACTAACCTATCCTTTTTTATTAAGACGTACAAAGGAACAAGTAGCTAAAGATTTACCTGAAAAAACAGAAACTATTCTTTATTGCGAAATGGGACCTGACCAACGAAAAATATACGAAGCGTATAGAAACATATACCAGTCTAAAATATTAGGTATTATTGAAGAAAAAGGTATAGAAAGGTCTCAGCTACATATATTACAAGGGCTTACCAAATTGCGTCAGATTTGTGATTCGCCTGCAATAATGAATGAAGATGAAAAATTCCCTAATTATTCAATTAAATTAGATGAACTGTCAAGAGAAATTATAGAAAATGTGGGAGACCATAAAGTATTGATATTTTCTCAATTTCTGGGTATGCTGGCTTTAATTAGAGAAAGATTGGAAGAAGAAGATATTAAACATGTTTATTTTGATGGTAGTACTTCTTCAACCGACAGAGAAAAAGCGATACAAGAGTTCCAGAATAATCATGAGTGTAGAGTATTTCTAATATCTTTAAAAGCCGGTGGTATCGGTTTAAACCTTACCGCTGCCGATTATGTTTATATTGTTGACCCATGGTGGAACCCGGCAGTAGAACAGCAGGCAATTGATAGAACACACCGTATAGGACAAACAAAAAATATTTTTGCTTACCGCCTTATTTGCAAAGATACATTAGAAGAAAAGATGTTGCAATTGCAAGAACATAAGCGAGCATTGGCAAATGAGCTGGTATCTGACGATACAGGACTAATAAAACGCTTAACGAAAGACGATGTAGCATTTTTGTTCAGTTAACCTAAACATTATAGTTATTATAAAAGGATGCCTTTTTGTTTAGGCATCCTTTTATAATATAAGATGGGGCAAATGGTATTATTTTTTACTTTTAATAAAATCAATAAACTCATCTTGGTAGTTTTTATAACTAAACTTAGACTCCAAATTACCATAGTTTTCTTTATCTACCGTTTTATCATAAGCCCATTTTACAAATTCTATTTTACCGCTTTCAAACACAAACCAATCCATCATTTCGCCAACTTGAGCTGAAGTTATTTTTTCGGAAGCCAATTCTATTTGTGCAACTTTTACTTTTTCTAAGTCGCTAACTTTTTCAGCCATCTTATTTTTTAAAACTTCGGTTTTATCTTTAGTTAACGTTTCACCCATATTACCATTGGTTGTAGGTGGTGGTATGGCATTATTATCGTTGCGTGAAATAGTATTGTTGTTTATATTATTATTGTTGGTTTGTTGGTTATTGTTGGTTGGGTTATTTTGATTGTTTTTGTAAGTATAAATGTCTTCTTCATTAATATCAACAATATCTCTTTCGGGGTCATAAACTAAAATTGTTATATTACCTTCAAACGTTTTTATCCTGTCATCAAATATTGCATGGTGCATTCTATTACTATAGTTGTTTTCGTTCGGAGCGTATATTTTTATAGAATGTCTTCCGGGGGGTAAGTCACCAACTGTAATTGACGTACCTGTTTTATTAAAGAACCTGCCATCAACAGCCACATTGATGGGTGATTTGTCGCTCAAAGATATTTTTAACATAGATTGAGCATGAACAATTTGTACCAAAAAAGAAAAGAAAAGTATTACAAAGATTCTATTTTTCATGAAAATGATTTTTTAATAAAGGTACAATTGTTGTGCCATTTTTGATGCAAAATGATAAATAGAAAAAATATTAACGAGGTAGTAACACTGCACATATTATACCGGTAGCAACCGCTGCATTTAAAGATTCAGCACCTCCATAGCGAGGAATCGTAATTTTTTTTGTTAGAAACAATTTTAATTTTTCTGATATCCCTTTAGATTCATTACCAATTAATAGAATACCGGCATTGCCTGCATTACAATTATAAATACTTTCGCCATCTAAGGTAGCACCATAAATAGGTAAATCTGTAGATGAAAAAAATGTACTTAAATCTTTTTCAATAATATTAACTCTAAGATGCCCACCCATAGCAGCCTGTATTACTTTTGGGTTATATACATCTACACAATCGGGAGAACAAAAAATTGCAGGTATCCCAAACCAATCTGCTATACGAATTAGGGTACCCATATTACCGGGGTCTTGAATCGTATCTAAAGCCAAATACCATCTATTCTGTAAAATAATATCTTTATTTTCCGGTAATTCTACTACAGCCATTACCTCATTTGCGGTTTGCAAGCCTGATAACGTATTTAATTCACTTTCTTTAATAATATATATACTTGTGTTAGGCAGTTGTTTTAATAATTCAATATTTTCAATTTCCCATTCTTTAGTGGCAATCAACATTTTTAGTTGTTGATTGTTTCTTAGCCATTCATCTACAATTTTTGTACCCTCAATAATAAAAGCATTTTGTTCTTTACGGGCTTTTGTTTGCCACAAAGAGCGAATATATTTAATTTGAGTTTTGGTAAGCATATCTGCAAAACTAATTTATTTGCAATATTCCATTGCATGTTTTGGTTGAAATATTTATTGTACAAAACATTAAAATGAATAATTACACACAATACATTTTATTCCTTCGTTTTTTGGTACGACCTTTGTACTTTACATTTAAAATTTTAATGAATAATAAGTTACACAGGCATATTAAATTGCATTTTTTTGTCATATTTTGTTTTTTCTTTAGTTTACTGTTTAGTTGTAGCAGTACAAAAAACTTAAAGGAAAATGAGTTATTGCTTCAAAAAAATTCAATTAGTATAAAGTCTAAAAATAAAATAAAGAATCTCGGTGATATAAAAGATAATTTATATAAACTTACAATACAAAAACCGAATACTACCTACAATATATTGGGGTTTATACCTGTAAAGTACAAACTAGGACACTATAATTACAAGTTAAAAAGAAAAGGAATTCTTCCTGATTCTATGATGCGTAAATCTATGGAGAAACCGATACTATTTGATAGCGTACCTATTACTCGTTCTGTATTAAATATGCGAAATTATTTATTTAACTTAGGCTATTTTAATGTGAATGTAGTGAGTAACTATGAAATAAAACATAAAAAAGTAGTAGTAGAATATAAGATTTACACAGATAATAACTACGCAATAAATAAAATTAAATACAATATTGACGATAGTGATATTGCACATATAGTTTTACCTGCTGCCGAACAAACTAATTTTAAAAAAGATGCAGACTATACTATCAGCTTATTAGAGGACGAGAGAAGCCGATTAACTGCTTTGCTACGAAATAATGGATATTATCATTTTACACAAGAAAATATTACTTTTAAATTAGACACATTCATCAATTATGCAATTAAAAATGTAAATTCATCTTTAGATAGCAATACAACTATTGCTGAAAATATTAAAATTAAAAAAGACAAACCACAATTAGATATTGAAATATTTATTAGACGGACAGACGATTCAACTGCTTACAAAAAATATAAAATAAATAAAATAGAAGTGTTTCCTGACTACAGCGATATTGTAGATTTCAACGACACTAACTTAATAAAACGGAATTTAGATAGCATCCAATTTGTTTATAAAAGTAACTATTTACATTCAAAAGTAGTTTCAGACCATATCTTTATAAGACCCAATAAAGAATATTCGCAAAGTGATTATGATAAAACAACTGCTAAACTAAACGAATTAGGAATATTTCAGTTTTTGAGTATTAAATACTATACCGACCCATTTGATAAATATCTGCTTAATTGCAATATCATTATGAATCGCAGTAAAAAACATGATATATCTACTAATGTGGAAGTAAGCAGTGGTTCTACCTATGCTTTGGGTAGTTCTGCGGGAATCAATTTTAGAGACCGTAATTTTGCTAAAGGTGCCAATCTACTTACAATTAGTTTAAATGGAGGTATAGAACTTTTGTACAGCGAAAATATTGGTAAAACAATATTTCAACATTTTAGCCTTCTAACTTCATATTACGGTATTAATGCAAGTTTAGATTTACCCAAATTTGTCTCTCCGGTAGGTATTAGCCTATTCGACCCCACTAATTTACCACATACCGTTTTAAGTGGTGGAACAAATGTAATGGACAGAGTAAATTATTTTACATTAATAAATACCAGCGGTAATTTTGGCTATAATTGGCATAAAACAAAAACGATTACATGGGCATTTTCACCTGTAATCGTAAATATTATTCGTGTGCCCGAAGAATCAGCTTCTTTTAAAGCACGCTTAGACTCTATTCCATTTCTAAAAAACAGTTATAAACAAAATTTTATTGAAGGAGAAAATATAACATTTACCTATTCTGATAATGAAAAGAAAAGAGGCAGAAATTATTCTTTTCTTAAAATAGGTATCGAAGAGTCCGGTGGAATTTTGGGGGTACTTAATCAATTAGGAGCAGCATTAAACGACCTTTATAAAATAAAATATGCTCAATATTCTAAAATTGATATAGATGCAAGACATTATTTTAATATAAAACATTCTGTATTTGCTGTCCGCTTTTTTAGTGGTGTGGGTATTCCTTATGGGCAATCCAATACCCTACCCTACATTAAGCAGTATTATGTGGGTGGCCCTTATAGTTTGCGTGGTTGGCAATTAAGGTCTTTAGGCCCAGGTCATTATGCCGATGTATTAACTACAAATAATTCAAGCCTAATAGACCGTACCGGAGATATTAAATTAGAAATGAATGGAGAGTACCGATTCCCTATTTTACCAATAACAAGTTCTGTAAAAATGAACGGTGCGTTTTTTACTGATGCCGGTAATATTTGGTTAGCAAAAAAAGACCCTAATTTCCCCGGTGGTGAAATTGAACTCTCCTCATTTGGACAAGATATAGGTATAGATGTTGGTGCCGGCTTGAGATTTGATGTGGCATCGTTTCTTAATTTTAGATTTGATGTGGCTATGCCTGTAAAAAAACCAAGTGTTTTTACTAATAATGGTTGGGTTTTCGACCAAATAGAACTTAATAACCGCACTTGGAGAACTAATAATATTGTTTTTGGTTTTTCTATCGGTTATCCTTTCTAAACGTATTATTGTTGCATTTATATGCTTTGAAAATAGGAATACATAGCTACTTGTAATATTACAAGCATTTTTTAATAAGTTTGCAAAATGAAACATTCCATATTTCGGTATTTTCAACTATTTATTATCGCTATATTTATTTTTGCCTGTAACGGTAATACTAAAAATAGTGCAGATGAAGCAAATCCGGTATTTCAAAATGACCCTATTTTAAAGGCTATTTCCTTAGAAATAAAAAATGACCCTACAAATGCACATCTTTATTTCGAACGTGCTACAAAGCTATATAGGCTAAAACAAGATTCATTAGCATATAGAGATTATAAAAAAGCTGCTGCAATAGATACTAATAATGCAGAATACCTGAGTGCAGTTGGTGATTTCCTGTTTGAAAAAAAAGATATTACCGGTTCTATTGAATGGATAAAAAAAGCAATGGCTAAAAATCCTACTGATAGAAAATCGCATTTGAAAATAGCAAAAATGATGCTTTATATAAAAAAATATAATGAATCGTTGAAAGAAATAGATATCGTATTACGTAAAAATCCTTTTGATGGCGAAGCCTATTTTCTAAAAGGAATGGTATATAAAGATATGAAAGATACAGCAAAAGCTATTTCCAGCTTTCAGACATCTGTAGATGTGCAGCCGGATTATAAAGATGCGATTGTGCAATTAGGATTACTGTATAATGCGAAAAAAGACCCCAAAGGATTTCTTTATTTAGACAATGCTGCCAAATTAGATACTACAGATGTTTTTCCTATTTATGCCAAAGGCGTCTATTTTCAAGAAGGAAATGATTTTGAACATGCTAAAGAAGAATACAAAAAATGTATAATGCATGATTCCCGTTATGTAAATGCACTCTTTAATTTAGGTTTTATTTTTATGCAGCAAGATTCTGTTGAAAAAGCAATGAGGCAATATGATATTGTTACTAAAATAGACCCTGTAAATGCACCTGCTTTTTTTAACAGAGGCATTTGTAAAGAATCATTAGACAGTATTCCGCAGGCAATAGCAGATTATAAGCAAGCTTTAAGGCTTAATCCGGACTACCCTAACCCGAAAGATGCTTTGAAAAGACTGAAAGTGATAAAATAAATAGTGTATTTATGCACTATGCATTATTAAACAAATTATACAAACTATTAATAATTAAAAAATGGCTTTAGTAGCACCTTCTATACTTTCTGCAGATTTTTTGAAATTAGGGCAGGAAATTGAAATGATTAATAACAGTGAAGCAGATTGGATACATATTGATGTGATGGATGGGTGTTTTGTACCCAATATAACTTTTGGTATGCCTGTAATAGCTGCTATAAAAAAAATAGCTCGCAAGCCCTTTGATGTACATTTAATGATAGAAAAACCTGAAAGATACTTTGAGGATTTCGCAAAAGTTGGTGCAAATATACTTACGGTACACATAGAAGCATCTACTCAT
>CAIYTT010000140.1 GCA_903929195.1 uncultured Bacteroidota bacterium | reverse complement strand
TGAATAACGTTCATTTCCTATATTATTAGAATTCATTTTTTTTTCTTTGCAACTAAAAAAAAATAAAAACAGTAATAGAACAATCTTAATAATTTGAAAGTTCAGCTAATAAGTTTTTAAAATGATAGTATTTTATAATTTGCTCATTAAAATTAATTCACTTAATATATTCAATAGGAAACCCATCATCATTTGTAGTTTTTATTTGCCCCCACTCGTCCTCGTTTATAACGAGGATGCTATGGATTGGCGTTTGTAAAGCCACAAATCACATTCTTTACATTTTTCAAAATTAATTATTTTATTTGATAAAATTTAAGGGCGTTAAAAACGCCTAACCTTATTATCCTCGTTGCAAACGAGGACAAGTGAGGAAAATCAGGGAAGAACGTTGAATATGTATAAGTTTCTTTACGAATAATCACGGTTATCTAACTAATACTACCTTGTTATCACTAATTTAAGAACTAAGATACTTCCATCCAAATTAATGATTCTACATTGATAAACACCGGCATTCATGTTTTTTAATGAAATTTCGGTGTCTTTACCCATTATTGAAAATGCATCTACACGCCTTCCGGTATAATCATATAGCTCTGCATTGCATCCGGTTTGAAGGGCAATATCACTATGTATTTTGCATGTGTTTTTTGCAGGGTTAGGTATTAGGGTTATATTCTGTGTAGTTGAAACCTGTTTTATATTTAAGGTAGATGCTGATGACAAAATTAATGAACATAATGGTGTGCATAATAATTCAAATGTCATTTCTCGTTGGCAGGAACCCATAAATGTATCGTTTCTGAACTCACGAATAGTATAATCAACAATAGACCGTTGCAATATATTTGGTGTAAATATCATTTGTCCTGAAATAGTATTAAATGAAAATGAACCGGAAACACATTGTAGTGGCACTTTGCCGCATATAGAAGTACCGGGCCATGCTATTCCTGTATAGATTACGGTATCAAAAGGAGAAGCTGTTGAGCAAATTCCGGTTCCTGCTATTGCCGGTGTAAGTGCATATCTAAGTGTATCACCATCGGGGTCTATGCCGTCAATATTACTTGTATCGGGTACAGATAGACAATAAACATATTCCGGCATATCGTTTAATGTAGGGCTGGTATTGGGATGCCATGTATTATCTAGTGTATCAATCAATTCAATTGTTGAGCCGGCTCCTATGTTTGTAATAGCTGCAGCCCTGCCGGGCGAAGAACCGGCAAGCACACCACCGGCAAAAATAAAACGCCAATAATGAGAAGTATAGGGTAGTGTATAAATCCCGGTATAGGTATATTTTTTAAATCCCGGATAGGTATAAGAAGTATTAGTGCATTGGGAGCTATCGGGGCCATGTAGGCATTCATAATAGAGAACAACAGATGAATCGTTTGTTAAATGCATGGTGTCTATACTTGTATTTCCATCATAAATACAAATCTGTGGTTTTGTATATGGTAAAGTTGAAAATGCTGCACCACCAGCTGGACCACAGTCGCCATAAAACGAACAAATTATTTTATAAGTATTGCCGGAAATATGCATGTATCTAAGGTCTGCACCAACTATATGAGATGCGGAGGCTGAATAGTTGAGTATTATTAAAATAGCAAACAGTATTTTTTTCATAAAATATAATAGTAAAGTTTTAAAGATAAATAATATTTTAATTACCCCCCCCCTAAATAAAAATATAACTTTATATTAACTTAATTAATAGCAAATCCCCACTCGTCCTCGTTTGTAACGAGGATGCTATGGATTGGCGTTTGTAACGCCACAAATCACATTCTTTACATTTTTCAAAATTAATTATTTTATTTGATAAAATTTAAGGGCGTTAAAAACCCCCACTCGTCCTCGTTTGTAACGAGGATGCTATGGATTGGCGTTTGTAACGCC
>CAIYTT010000139.1 GCA_903929195.1 uncultured Bacteroidota bacterium | reverse complement strand
TTTTATTTACAACTATTTTGAAAACACAAAAAAGAAAAGAAATCAATATTTATATATTGCTAATAAATATTTTAGAAATGAATAAACGCACTTTCCTGAAAAATACAACATTATTAGGTCTCAGTAGTTTTGCAGGTCTCCATTCTTTTGGTAAAATTGCAGATACTATAACTGATATGACTCCTGATAATACTATAAACGACGAGAATTTTTGGATGAATATCCGAACCGGTTATAAACTTAAACCTGATTTCATAAATTTAGAAAACGGGTATTATTGTATTCAACCACAGGAAATTCTTGAAAAATATTTTGAGCATATACGTGAAGTTAATCTTCAGGGGGCTTTTTATATGCGTACTGTACAGTTTGAAAATAAAAAAGCTGCTGCTAAAAGACTTGCAGAAATTGCAGGTTGCAATGCTGACGAACTCATTATAACTCGCAATACAACAGAGTCTTTAGATATGATAATAAGTGGTTTCGATTGGAAAGCCGGTGATGAAGCTGTAATGGCAGAACAAGATTATGGTGCAATGCTCGATATGTTTAAACAGGTGGCTAAAAGACATGGCGTTGTCAATAAATTTGTTTCTGTGCCATTAGACCCAAAAACAGATGAAGAAATAGTGGCATTATATGAAAGAGCTATTACACCTAACACAAAATTGTTAATGGTTTCTCATATCATAAATATTACAGGACAAATACTGCCAATACGTAAAATATGCGATATGGCACATAGCAAAAATGTACAAGTTATGGTGGATGGTGCCCATGCAATTGCACACATAAAATTTTCTATTTCAGATTTAAATTGCGATTATTATGGTGCAAGTTTACATAAATGGCTTAGTGTACCATTGGGGGCAGGTATGCTTTATGTAAAAAAAGAACACATTGGGAAAATATGGCAATTATTTGCAGAGGGTGGTAAAAAAGATGAAGACATTAGCCGGCTAAATCATACGGGTACAATACCGGTGGCTACCGATTTAACAATTACAAATGCAATAGACTATTATTTAAATTTAGGGGCAGAAAGAAAAGAAAGCCGTTTAAGATTTTTACAAAACTACTGGACCGATAAAGTTAGGCATTTACCTAAAGTAATTTTGAATACTCCCACGGATGCAGCCCGCTCTTGTGCTATTGCTAATGTAGGTATTAAAGGTATTAAACCTGCTGAATTAGCGGATATTCTATTAAAAAAATATAAAATTTATACTGTTGCCATCGATTTAAAAATCAACCCTGTAATTTGTTCACCTGAATATAGTGCTGCCGGTGTGAGTGGTTGTCGCATTACACCCAATGTATATACTACAATTGATGAATTAGACGCTTTGGTAAATGCTGTAAAGAAAATAAGTTCCTAAACATACATTTATTTGGGTAGTATTTCCCCAAATTATTACAAATAGAAATTGAATAGAAAAGAAACCTTACAGGACGCAACCTTTGTAATGCAATCAATCATAAAATGGAAATCTGCCCATTGGTAGAACAAAAAAACTATATTTTTTGCTTCAGATGACTGAATACATCTATGTTATAAATCAATTTAAACATATCAATGTTGCAAAGGCA
>CAIYTT010000138.1 GCA_903929195.1 uncultured Bacteroidota bacterium | reverse complement strand
TTTCTTTTTTGGAGAAAACATAGCCAACATTCTTCTTCCTTCCATTTTAGGCATAGACTCTAAAACACCATGCTCTGCCATACGTTCTGCAAATTTCAATAAAAGTAATTCGCCCCTTTCCTGAAACATGATAGCACGCCCTTTAAATTGTACGTAACACTTTACTTTATTACCGTCTTGTAAAAACTTTTCTGCATGTTTTGCTTTAAAATCAAAATCATGGTCATCTGTATTGGGTGTAAATCTTATTTCTTTTACTTCCGATTGTTTTGCTTTTGCCTTCTGTTCTTTGTCTTTTTTCTTTTTTTCGTAAAGAAATTTCTTATAATCTATTAATCGACAAACCGGTGGCACTGCATTTGGCGAAATCTCTACTAAATCTACTTCCTTTGCTATAGCCATCTTTAGTGCTACGTCAAGTGGGTAAATACCTGGTTCTATATCTTCTCCAATTACTCGAACTTCTAATGCTGTAATCTCATCATTAAGGCGATGTTCATTTTGTGGCACTCTTGGCCTAAAAAAAGGTTTGCTTTTTGGTCTTTTCTGCATTAAGCGATTTTAAAATTTAATTGCAAATATAAATTATTTGTTTTGTAAAATTCTATTTCAAAACTTTATTTTTTTTAAATAATGTTACTCCCTGTTTTGATAATTACCCCAACAGACTCTTTTTTATACAAAAAATAATATAAATAAGAACCATATACCAAGGTTAGTGTGTACCAAATAGCAATGATTTTAGATGCATAAATAAATTTATAATGATAAATGGGTAGGTATCCATCCGGATAACTAAAGCATTTGTCTAAACTTAGTATATATGGTATTGATGCCAAAATAAATAATTTATAATTATTTGAGACTACACCATAAAAGAAAAAGAAAATAATTATTGGATGTGCGTATCGTTCGTGCATTTCGCTATTAAAGTAAAAAAAACACAAACAAAGCATGCCAATTCCTAAAAAAAGGGTCTCATAGAAATGCTTATCAGGTTGCAAATTTAATTTTCTATGCTTCCATATTTTTATTAAAAATGGCAACATTATAAATACGGCACTTATAGAAAACAATACTAAACCGGCTACACGATAACTAACTAAAAACCATTTATCTGTATCTACAATTTCATAAGGATTATTATTATTAACCAAATACCAAAAATTAAATGCCGATATGGATAATCTATTATACAAACCAACTGAATGCGTAACAATTGAAACTAACTTTGCAATGCCACCGTTTAAAATAAAGGGCAAAACAATTAAAAACTGCGTTAGTACTATTGATACTATTGTAAGTAATAGTGTTTTATATTGCCTTATACTATAAAATAATATAACAATAATAAAAGGAAGAAATTCTATTGCTTGTAGCTTAGTATTTAATGCTAATATGTAAATGCTCGCACCTAACACCGGATAATATACAGCTATTATAATAGCTAAAAAAGCTAAATTTGTATAGATGCAATCAATTTGCCCCCAAACCATTGAATTAAATACATAAGCTATATTTAGTAATAAATATAAATAAGGTATTTTAAAATTAAAAATTCTCTGTCTGAAACAGCACAATACAATCAAGGGTAAAAAATCAAAAAAAACAAAAAATATTTTAATATTATTTATGTTATTTATAATATTAATTTCTGTTCCTTGCAATAAATCATATATATACAAAAAATAAACATAAACTGGAAAGTAATTAATTGACGTATTATAAGTATTTGCCAACCCTATCCTATGTATATTTAATGCCCATTCGCGCCAAAAACCCATATCATACTCCATTGATACTCTTGGCAGAATAAACAAATACAATATAAATAACAATACTATTTCTATTCGTGTTTTTTTAAGGCTATCACCCATTTGCAATATATAGGAAAAACATAAAAATATATAAATATAAAATTAATAAAACAAATACATAAGCCTAATAACCCACAAATTATTATATTGAGAAGCTTTTGCATAATCTTGTGGTATTTTATCCCTTATAGATAATAACGAATACTGAAATCTTATATTAAGATACAAGCCTTTCCAGAAATGTACATTACCACCCAATAATAGATTTAAATCATCTTTCTTAAACGGATATTTATTTAAATCAAAATACTGTGGTGGGCTGGTAGTTATATATTCACTGCTATTAGCCAAACGCGAATAAGATAGACCTGCACCTACATTACTTTTATGTTTTACAAAATAATTTATCATAATAGGTATTTCAGCATAATTTAATTTTATACCATAGTTGGTAAAATAGATACCCGGTTGCAAAATTTGTGCGTAATGCGCCTCGCTGCCTTTTTGGCTATAAAGTATTTCCATACTTGCAGCTACATTTTCGTCTAAAGTTGTATATACTATTGCTCCAACATTTAATCCCGTTTTATCGTATCCGGCAAAATCATCACCGTCAACTTGTGTAAAATTTGTACCTATAAGCAATCCGCCATAAAAAGTTTTCGGTGTTTCTAAAAAATATTTATCTTGACCATAACAATTATTTATTTCAAAAAACAAAACACTAAGTAGTACAAGAAAAATATTTATATATTTATATTGTTTCATTTCAATTTATTAAATAGTTACATAAATAGATACATTAATCTAACTGTCCAAAGATTATTATATTGCTGTGCTCTTGAAAAATTAGGGGGTATTTCAGTACGCATGGGAATTAATGAATACTGAAATCTTATGTTGAAAAATAAACCTTTCCATACGTGTAAGTTTGCTGCCGCCAAAAATTCCCATTCATCTGACTTAAAAGGATATTTACTAAGGTCTATATTATAATGTGGATAGGTAGCTAATACCTCGCTATAACTAACCAGACGATTATAAGATACCCCAATACCAAAATGACTTTTATATTTATCAAATAAATTTATCATAACAGGAATTTCTGCATAGTTTACTTTTATTCCATAATTTGTAATGTAAATACTGTCAATGCCCGATTGCCTAACAATATTACTTTTACTTCCCTTTTGGCTATATAGAAATTCCCAACTAATAGCTAAATTTTTAGGTAAATTTATATAACCAATACCACCAAAATTAGCTCCTGTTTTATAATAACCTGCAAAATTATCGCCATCGATTTGTGTAAAATTGATGCCACAAACAAGACCGGCATAAAAAAGTCGTGGTTTTTGCAAAAAATAACCCTGTTCTTGTTCCACTAATTGAGCATAGGAAAAGAAATTATAAAAAGATAAAACAATAGTAATGAAAATAATTGCTGCGAATTTTCTACTTTTAGTCATTGATTGTAGCAAAGCTAATGATTTTCAAATATACACCAAATACACTAAAAAAATTAGAGGGGCTTTTTGATGAAGCCGGATATATAATTCGCTTCGAAAAAGGTAATTTTAACAGTGGTTTTTGCCTACTTGAAGATAAAAAAGTTGTTGTTATCAATAAATTTTTCAACATGGAAGGCAGAATCAATGCACTTATAGAAATACTGCCTCTTATAAAAATAAATTTGACACTATTAAGTGGCGAGACACTTAAATGGTATAATCAGTTAATAGAACAACCCGATTTATTTAATAGTAAAACGGTACAAAATAAATAGATATATAACAGTGAAAATTACTTTTCTCGGTACAGGCACTTCACAAGGTGTACCTTTTATTAATTGTCCTTGCGATGTATGTAATTCATTAAATGCAAAAGATAACAGACTTCGTTCTTCCATTTGGATACAAACAAACGATACAAATATTGTTATTGATAGTGGGCCGGATTTTAGATACCAAATGATACGTGCGAAAGTAAAGGAGCTAGATGCTATTATTTTTACACATGGGCATAAAGACCATATTGCAGGCTTAGACGATGTAAGACCCTACAATTATTTTAGTAATAAACCCATACTGGTTTTTGCAACCGAGGAAACACAACAAGCATTAAAAAGAGAATATAGTTATATATTCAACTACCCTACCTATCCCGGTATTCCTCAAATTGAAATGAACACTATTAATGCATCTGAACCTTTTTATGTAAATGGTATTAAAATAATACCTATAAGGGTATTGCATTATAAACTTGAGGTTCTTGGTTACCGGATTGGTGATTTTACATATATAACTGATGCTAACTACATAGCAGATGAAGAACTTATAAAGGTAAATGGCAGCAAAGCAATGGTGTTAAATGCATTGAGACATGAAGAACATATTTCTCATTTCACATTAAAAGAAGCAATAGAAATTGGTACAAAAGCAAAAACGGATGCCGTTTATTTTACTCATATCAGCCACCAATTAGGTTTACATGATACCGTAGATAGCCAACTGCCAAAAAATATGCATTTGGCTTACGATGGTTTGACATTACATTTATAGTAAATATACAAATAAATTAAATGCTAAATATAGTAGATGATATAAAAAATTTGGTAAGCCTACCCTTTTTATTCTATCTCCTAACAGGTACTTTTTTATTATACCCAATTTTAGGGCTATATTTAAATAATTATTTTTCTAAATATATCAATA
>CAIYTT010000137.1 GCA_903929195.1 uncultured Bacteroidota bacterium | reverse complement strand
GCCACAAATCACATTCTTTACATTTTTCAAAATTAATTATTTTTTTTTGTTAAAATTTAAGGCCTTTAAAAACGCCTAACCTTATTATCCTCGTTGCAAACGAGGACAAGTGAGGACAAAAATGGTATTTATGTTTTTTTTAAAGAATATGATAATAATGAAGATAATTAAAATAATTGAATGCCGTTCTTCTTGATATTCCGTTAAGGCATCAAGAAGTAAGAATATGCCCGTTCTGCGAACGTATTCAATGAACTGAAGCTAAACGAAAAGGTATATAGATAAGAATTTCATTACTTTTATATAGCTTTGTCAAGTAAATGCCTTCTGAGAAGGAGTTTAAACTGACCATTTATATTTTTAGCAGTAAATGGGCAAAGAGCTTTAGAAAAACAAAATGCATACAACCATTCTTCCGGAATTTCCGTAGGGAAGCCTCTGGTAGTAAGAGGAACATCAAGAAGAACAGGTATTCTGATAGCTAAAAAATAATAACCAACTCAACTCAATTCAAGTTAAGCAAAACATTAAATGTACCATTGGTTACATTCAATGTGCCTGAACTGAAATAAAATGTTCCCTGAAGACGGGTTTGACTCTCATTTTCAACCGTTGATTTAGTAATAATAACAGCACCGGAGTCTGCATTCTTGATACTATTACCAGATGATAAAGAATATTCGGTATAATAGGCAGAATTTATAGAAGAAATTTTATAGGTATCTATACCAATATATTTTGATAAATTTAAATTAATATTCGTATTATTAGAATCGGCATGTATTGTGATTTGTAAATTAGGTACTTTGTTAAACGATATATTTGTAGATATTGCTTTCCATGTAGTACCATTTACAGTTGCTGTTAATACACCATTTGTGTTGTTTGTATTAGACTTGGAGCAAGAAAACAATGCTACAAATACTACTAAAATATAAATTGTATTTTTTTTCATAAATATCTTTTACATCATCATGTAATCTCTTTCTTTAGCTCTTCTTTGTTTTATACGCAACGAAAGCCCCGAAAAAAGGTCTATATTATTAAATTTATTTGTAACTGTCATACTAAAAATAGAAGAAGAACCAATATAGAAAGGTCCACAATAAATAACACCACCTAAATAACCTTGCTTTTGATTGTTAAATGTAAAGGGCAATGCAAATTGAAACAACTTTGTTGCATAGCGTGGTGTAAAAGTGGCAGTAGTAACATAATGATTTACATATTTATCAGCATTCGGATTTCTTAAATTTATTATGCCATTTATATTAAAAAATACTTTTTCCTCAAGTACTTTAATATCTGCATTTAACCGTAATGCGGTAGGTAAGCCAACTGTAAACTTGTTTATATTGCTTTTGCCTTTTAAAACAGTATCTTGATAGTAATCGCTAAACAAACGTGTACCAAATGTTTTAGATGAATTATTTTGAATGTTTTTATAGTTTATGTTTTGATTATTGATATTGAAATTGCCTGAAAAAGAACCTGCCGTATAGCTAATACTGCCAATATCTGTAACAGATGCAGCAAGCCTTAATTGATAGCCTTTTATGAGAGCCATTGTCTCATTTACATTTATGTAATATACCATGCCAACATCTGCACCAATACCCATATTGTTTGTTGGGGCTGCCAATGCATTCAATGGGCTATTGCTTAATGCCCATTTATTTGCAAACGGGGTATATACAAAATTACCATTACCCGATAAATTATACGCAGTACCATCGTTATTATTAGTGTTGAAACTTGCATTTGAAACATTTACACCCATAGCACCTGCACCAAATAATACTTTTAAAGTAACACCACCAATTAAATTATAATCCTCGCTTGAATAGAGATAAGTTGCATAAGACAAGTTGATTTCTTTAAAAAACTGCGATGTATATCTAAAATTATTTATGTTAAATGTATCTCTTATTAGTGAGTCGTGTGGGGCATTTGCACCCAAAAGCAAAAAAGTACCTCTGTCTAAATTGTTAGAATTAATTAAATATCTTGCCCCAGTAGTAATAGCAAAATTATGTTTTCTTCTAAATTTAAACGATGCTCCTGGTCCGGCAATTTCTAAATTACCCCATAAGTTTTTTACGCCTGCACTCACATTTTTTTCATAATCGGTATTAGGTGTTACATTGCCGTTTTCTAAGAAGCCAAAAATACTTGGTTTAAATAAAAGGGTATTACCACCGCATAACATGCCTACACTAAAAATATTTATTTGGGCTCTGTCGTCTGTATAAGCAAAAGCAGGATTATCGTGTACTATATTTATTGTATTTTCATAGTTATAGTTTCCTAATAATGCCTGTGCATTTAGAAAAGAAGGTATTAGTGAAGATAGAATTAGAATTAATAAAAAATATTTTTTTCGCATATCAAACAACAAAATTAATACAATTAGGTAAATAGTAATAAGATATTTTAAAATCGGTATTAATACATAAAAATCTAAACTAATTAAATAATAAAATTACATAGTTTATATAATACTCTAGCACCAACAATTGCATCAATACCTTCACCGTCATCGCTACCACAAGCCACCTCATTTAAATCGAAACCTATAATTTCTTTTCCTGATTTATGTATTAAGTTTAATAAGTAAAATAATTGTTCTGTTTCAAAACCACCCGGTACAGGAGTTCCGGTATTAGGACATAATTTGGGGTCAAGTCCATCAATATCGAAACTAATATAGATGTGTTGTGGTAAGGACTCAACTATTTGCATACAGATTTCTTTCCATGTTGCACCTTCATATTGCATTCTTTTGATGTCTTTATCAAAAAAAGTTTTAATACGCCCATTACTTTCATTAATAATTTCTAATTCCTCATCGCAATAATCTCTAATACCTACTTGCACTATTTT
>CAIYTT010000136.1 GCA_903929195.1 uncultured Bacteroidota bacterium | reverse complement strand
GCGATACTTCTTCATGAGCAATATAAAAACAGAATTATTGAAGAATTACAGATTGAAATTGCAAAAGGATGGGATGGTGCAACAAGTAAACGAAGCGTAAAAGATATTATTACATCAAATGGAACTACTAAATGAACCTTTAAACAAAAAAATCCGTTTGTAATACGAACTTTCGCAAGAAGCAGATAATGACTTGATTGCTATTTATGATTACAGCTTTGACCAATATGGATTAGAACAAACTATAAAGTATATGATAGGTTTTGAAAATATTTTGAGCAACTGTGTAATCAACCAAAGCGGGTAGAATGCGTAACGAAATTATTGAAGGATTAAGAAGTGTTTCTTACGAAAAACATACTGTATTTTATAGAATATTTGATGTCCATATCCGTATAGTAAGAATAATGCATGGAAGTAGGGATATATTCAGATTTGCACTATGATGTTTTTTATTCCAATCATTAAATAAATATGCATTAGCTGGCATTTATTTGAATCAACTCACATTATTGTTTCACTTATTTTATCGGAAGAAACATCATTTGGAAGTGCTTTATTCGTTTTTAACCTTTTCAAATAACGAAAATGCAATATACCAATCAGTAAGGCTATTATACCCTCTGTCATTACGGTATTTTCAACACCAATGTACTGCGAAGCCCAGCCCACCAATAGACCGCCTAATGGTTGCATGCCAAAAAATGCCATAGCATAAAAACTGATTACTCTACCACGCATTTCGGGTTTTACCATTGTTTGTATTAGTGTATTACTAATCGTAATTTGAGACATCATACCAAATGCTGCTATAGTAGCAAATATTAAAACTAAAGGATAATAGGTAGTATGAGAAAATAAAATTAAACCAATACCAAAAACAAGCGTATTTATTGCTAAGATTATTTTCCTGTCTTTTTCAGGTTTTAAAGATGCTAAAAAGATTGCACCCGAAAATGCACCTAAACCTATAGCACTGTCAATTACGCCAAATGTAGATGCAGTACCTTTTAATATATCTTTTGCATAAACAGGTATTAAGGTACTAAAAGGCAACACAAATAAACTTATTAAAGCTAACATGGCTAATATAAAAGCAATAGATGTCGTATTTTTTATGTATTTTAGTCCTTCTTTCATTTCGCCAATAACATTTATAGTGCTTTTTTTTGGTATATACTTAGGCAGACGCATTAAGGATAAAGAAAAAATGACAGCTACAAAACTGAGTGCATTTAAACTAAAGCAGACCCCATTTCCTAATTTCTCTATAGCAATACCTGCTATTGCCGGACCAATTAATCTTGATAAATTTACCATTGATGAATTTAAGGCTAATGCGTTGGGCAAATCCTTTTTATCATCTACCATTTCATATACAAGCGACTGCCTTGCAGGTACATCAAATGCATTAATTATTCCTAACAAAACACTTAAAGCTATAATATGCCATACTTGGTAAGTATTTGAAAACAGTAAGATTGCTAATGCAATAGCCTGAAACATGGATGCTATTTGTGTAACTAAAAGTAATTTATAGCGGTCGTACCTATCAGAAACAACGCCACCTAAAAATGAAAATAAAAACGATGGAAACATGGTTGCAAACAAGGTTACACCTAACATAAATTTAGAATGCGTTAAGGAGTATATCACCCAACTTACGGCTGTTTTTTGCATCCAAGTCCCAATTAGAGAAATTGACTGCCCAAAAAAAAACAATCTGTAATTTCTACTCTTAAATGCACTAAATGTAGTTAATTTCATAATATCTACTCTACTCCACTATAACCTTCACTATAGCTATACTATTGCAATTTTACTTTAATTCTATTACTTTATTAAGATAAAATAAAAGGCTATCTATAAAAAGCTACAATTGTGTAATATGCCTGCGCATAACTACCAATTTACCTAATGAAATTATATATTCAAAATTTAAATCTGGCTTTGTTTCGTCAATTACAGATGAATAATAGCCATTCAGTCTTACATTACCCTCTAAAGCATGAGCCTCAACATTTTGGATTGTAATAATTTTATCACCAACGGTCATCATACCTTTTACATCTTTTATTTTTATTCTATCGTATTCTATTTCATTCACGTTTGCATTTAATGAAATATTTAATCTTGCAGGAGCTATAAAAGTTGCCGTTGGTTTATGTTGAGAATCAGATTGTTTTATTTCATTGTGTGTACTTGTTGTAAAATAGTTTTTCCATTTATTAGCCTCAATTTTATCTCCATTTATATTTATTGTACCACTTAAAATTCCATTATGTAAATAATAACCCAATAAATTATTTATATATCCGGAACCTGTAAATTGTGTATTTAAAAATTGTGCTTGCAAATTACTTACTGCAATCGTATCAGGATTAAATTTAAGTGCAAGACTATTAAGTTGTATTGTTTCCGGAAAATCTTTCGATGAAAATTTGAAATCACTTACAGTTATTGTACCATCGGCATTAATTGAATCATACTTTTTTCTTTCAACTTCGGATAATGCACCTTTAAGTGATATATTTGTATATAAAAATCCGGATAATTTAGTACCATCGTTTAATTTAATAAAATTACCTAAGTGAGCTAAATCTAAAAAACCTTTGGCATAAGCTTCTATGTATTGGTTTGTTAAAGGTTTTTTTAATACTATACTAAAATCCAATGGCTCAGCACCAAATTCTATATGCCCTTTTTCTAAATTTATTATTGTATTATCGGGTATGCCATCGCTATTAGTTGCGGAAAGACTCATTTGTATATTGCTAATTTTTTGCGGTAAATCGGGATTCTTAAATGATGCTTTATCAATAATTAGATTTATCTTGAAATTCGGCACTTCTGTATTACTAAATGTACCTTTCATATTGCCGGTTAAAGTTGCATTTCCGGTAGTAACAATACTTTTGAGACTATCTTTATATGTGCTTGGTAGTAAGGAAATTATATCTTTAAAATCGGTAGAGGCTGTTTTAAAATCAATAGTAACATGCATATGTGTATTATCTTTCAGTTGTAAATTACCTTTTGCTGAAAGTTGTAATCCATTAATTTTAATATCTTTAGTATCAAAACTGAACCTATTATTTTTGCTATCCACATCAATATCAAATTTAAAATTAGCCTTTGCTTTATTTATATATGTATTACCATCTATTGCAAAAGAAAGTTCGTTAATGCTTGTTTCTGTTAGAAGCTTATAGTTTTCACTATTAAATTTGCCTGAACCTTTATGGTTTAAACCCTTTATTATGAATGTTTTTTTCTTATATAAATCTCTATATTCGATTGTTCCTTTTTCAATACTATAATGTCTTAAATTAATAGAAATATGATTTTTAGTATGTTTATCCGTATTAATTTGATTGTTTAATTTTAAAATATTCCAGTTTTGTTTGCCATCTACATGTGTTATAGCATGAATATTTGGTTTTATTAAATTGATTTTCAGTATATCATAATTGCCATTAAGTACTTTTCTCAAGTTTAAAACAAGGTCTATTTGTTTAGTAGAAATTAATGTATCATTTTTAAAAGAATTATTACCTATAATATTAAAATCATTTATACGAACCGATACATGTGGGAAATGCCTAAAAAGTGAAATATGAATATCTTTAAATTCAGTTTTAGCATCTATGTTTTCATCCAAAACAGTTTTCAATTCAATTAATATTTTATCTTTAAATAATACAGGTATTATAATTGCAGCCGTTAAAAATAATACTATAAATATACCTAATGTTATTAAAAATACTTTAATTACTTTTTTTATTTTCATAAAATAAATTCTAAAAAATCAAAAATAATATAAATAAAGTATTTCTATAACCGATACATTCAATTATACGTATTCTACAACTATCGCTATCCCACAAAAAACTTATTTTTCGACTAAACCCATAATAAAAATCAAACTATTTTTCTATAAAACAAATTACAAACTGATATTTTGCTCTAATTATTCATTACTATGAATTACTAATACACAATATATTATTTAACTACATTACCTAATTGGACACTGAATTTCCCTATTTTTTGGGATGATATATAAATACTAGAAATAAAATATTTATCAATTCAATACTTTTGCAAAAAAAGTTTCAAAAAATTTGTTTTGGCAAGAATTTTGTACTTATCTTGGTAATCAAAAAACAGATTTTATGAAAAACAGATTTCTTGTAGGTACATTATTGGTACTTTTATTTTCAATCGGTATCAGTACCGTTTCTAACGCACACCCAAGACACAGAAGAGATTTTTGGGGTCCTCATTTTGGAGTAAGAGTAATGGCACCGGCTGTTTATGTAGCTCCGCCGGTATATTATGCACCTGCACCTAGAGTTTATGTACGCCCGCGTTGCGAACATCACTATTACCGCAATCACGATTGTAATCGTGGTCAAAGATATTATAGTGGTCGCTATTAAGCATTTTGTAAATAAAATAAATAAAGGAGTTTAAAGTTACAACTATTAAACTCCTTTATTTATTTATTTGATTTACCTACTATAATTAGATGATTCTTTGGTAATAACCACATCATGCGGGTGGCTCTCAATCATACTGGCAGTAGTAATACGAATGAACTGTGCTTCATTTTGTAATGCGGCAATATTTTTTGCACCACAATAGCCCATACCGGCTCTCAACCCGCCAACAAATTGTTGTACAACCTCTGTTAATGAACCTTTATAGGGAACACGACCTACAATACCTTCCGGTACTAATTTTTTAATATCGGCTTCTACATCTTGAAAATACCTATCTTTAGAACCTTCCTGCATCGCCTCTACCGACCCCATACCTCTATAAGACTTAAATTTCCTACCCTCATATATAATTGTTTCTCCCGGGCTTTCTTCGGTACCTGCAAATATTGAACCAGCCATAATACAAGATGCACCTGCTGCTAAAGCCTTCACCAAATCGCCGGTATAGCGAATACCACCATCAGCTATTACCGGTATGCCTGTATCTTTTAATGCACTTACTGCCTCCATTACTGCTGTAAGTTGTGGCGCACCCGCACCTGTTACAACCCTTGTGGTACAAATAGAGCCAGGACCAACACCTACTTTTACGGCATCTGCACCGGCATCTGCCAATGCTTTAGCCCCTGCAGCAGTAGCCACGTTGCCGGCAATAACAGGTAAATTTTTAAATGCTGTTTTTACCTTTTTTATAGCTTCTATTACACCCTTAGAATGACCATGAGCACTATCTAAAGTTATTACATCAACTCCGGAATGTTTTAGTGCCTCTACCCTATCTAAAATATCGGCGGTAATGCCAATGGCTGCACCTACAACCAATCTACCCATATTATCTTTGCAGCCATAAGGGTAACTCTTTAATTGTATAGTATCCCTAAACGTAATTAAACCTATTAATTTACCATTATTATCAACTATAGGTAATTTTTCTATTTTATATTGCTCCAGAATATATTCTGCTTGTTGCATATTTGTACCGGCAGGTGCAGTTACGAGCCTTTCTTTGGTCATTACCTCACTTACTTTCTTCAAATTATTTTTTTCAAACCTCAAATCACGGTTAGTAAGCATACCTACAAGTAAATAATGCTCATCAACAATTGGAATCCCGCCTATTTTATTTTCTTTCATTATTTTAAGTGCATCGCCAACAGTTGCATCCGGCTTAAGAGTAATTGGGTCTAAAATCAAACCGTTTTCAGAACGTTTTACTTTTTTTACTTCATCAGCTTGCCGCTCAATACTCATATTTTTATGAATAATACCAATTCCTCCCTCACGGGCAAGTGCAATTGCCAATGGCGATTCTGTAACCGTATCCATAGCAGCCGATACCATGGGTATGTTTAGTTTTATGTCTTTTGTAAGTTGTGTTGAAATACTTACCTCCCTTGGTAATACATCGGAGTAAGCCGGCACTAAGAGTACATCATCAAAAGTGAGACCCTCGCCATAGAATTTAGATTTTATTGCCATGCACAAAGGTAAAAGAAAATCATTACCTAAAAAAACTAAATTAGTTTTACGTGCATTATTTTAAAATAGATGACCCTAATCAGTAGTATTTTTAAATCAGGCTACTATTTTTGCAATTTGAGTATTTAAGTATGATTATGGAAATAATGGCACCTGTAGGTTCTTGGGAAAGTTTACAGGCGGCAATTCAAGCAGGTGCAGATTCTGTTTATTTTGGTGTAGAACAGTTAAATATGCGTGTAAAATCTGCTGCCTCATTAACAATTGCAGATATTCCTGAAATTGTTAAAAGATGTTCTCCTCATGGTATAAAAACGTATCTTACACTAAACACAACCATGTACGACCATGATAAGCAACTAATTGCAACTATTATTACCGCAAGCAAGTTAGCCGGTGTAAATGCAATAATAGCATCTGATTTTGCAGTAATAAACGAATGTAAAAAACAAGATATTAGTATTCATATTAGTACCCAAGCAAATGTAACAAATATTGATACAGTTGAATTCTTTTCCGCTTTTGCCGATTTAATAGTTTTATCAAGAGAATTAACTTTGGTGCAAGTAAAAAGTATTATAAGAGAAATAAAATGCAGAGACATAAAAGGAAAAAATAAAGAGTTGATACAGATTGAAATATTTGCTCATGGTGCTTTATGTATGGCAGTGTCGGGCAAATGTTATTTAAGTTTAGATTCCAACAACTCATCGGCAAATAGAGGTGCTTGCGTACAAAATTGCAGACATAAATATTTAGTAACAGATATAGAAACCGGTAAAGAACTTGAAATTGATAATGAATACATAATGAGTGCTAAAGATTTATGTACCATAGATTTTTTAGATAAAATAGCAGAAACAGGTGTAAATGTTTTGAAAATTGAAGGTAGGGGGCGGTCAGCAGACTATGTATATACTACCGTAAAATGTTATAAAGAAGCAATACAATCGTTAGTAGAAAATACATATACCAATGAAAAAATAATGGATTGGAAATCCAGACTCAGTACTGTATTTAACAGAGGTTTTTGGGATGGTTATTATTTAGGAAGACAATTGGGCGAATGGAATAATACGGATGGTTCAAAAGCAACACAAAAAAAAGTATATTTGGGTAAGGCTACTAAATATTATCCTAAAATAAAAGTTGCAGAATTTAAATTGGAAGCCGGCAATATAAATCAAGGTGATGAATTATTGCTTATGGGACCGGTTACGGGCATCATTTCTCAAAAGGCTACAAGCATCCATTTAGAAAACGGGTCTGTTGAAAAGGCTGAAAAGGGAGCGATTATTTCAATACAATTTAATGAAAAAATAAGACCCGGGGATAAACTATATAAAATTTTAAATACAGAATATGCCTAAAATTATACATTATAGAAAAAAGTGTATCGGCTGTAATATATGTTTTGAATTATGGCCTTTAAGGTGGCGAATATCTCGTAAAGACGGGAAATGCACATTGATTGACGGAATTGAAAAAAAAGGTATTTGGCAAGTAGAGATTTCTGACAATGAATATACCGATAATTTAAGAGTTGCGAAGGCATGTCCTGTAAAAATAATAAAATTATCTATATAGATAGTCCAAAATTTACTATTATTATGACATAAAACATACATTGTTTCACAAAAAAACATTTAACTTTAACTTAATTTAGATTGGATTAATTGCAATTTCATCTAAATAAATATCTATCAACAATTTACGATTAACATAAAAAAATACAATTGGATTTTTTTGTCTTAAATTTAAAAATTTATGGATGTTTCGATATTAAATCTTTTTGGTTTTTCTTTTTTTTCCATTTTAAACTCAAATACATTCGTATTTTTGTTTGAAATTTTATAGATATATTTGATAAAAAAACAGTTATATCATAAAATGGATTGAATTTTATAGCAATACAAAATATAATTTCGGTAAATTAAATTGTGGTTAAATATATAGTTTCTAAAAATTAAATTATGAAAAAACATTTCCAATTAAAGTTAGCTATCGTTGGTAGTATCTTATTAGGATTAGTGGTTGGTGCAAATGCACAAACAACAACATTTAATTATACAGGCGCCGTGCAGACCTATACTGTACCCGCAGGTATTACAAGTTTAAGTATCAATTTGCAAGGTGCTATTGGTGGTTGGAACTCTGATATGAGTTCTTATGTTGATAGTGGTGGGCATGGTGCATGTGTACAAGCAACGTTAAGTGTTACTCCCGGGCAAACATTATATATATATGTTGGTCAGCATGGTACGCCCGGTTCCACCTCTACAGGTGGCTCAGGCGGCTATAATGGTGGCGGAAACGGGGCGAATGCTTTTGGTGCTTATGGCGGTGGTGGTGGCGGTGGTGCTACCGACATACGTGTTGGCGGCACTTCTTTAACTAACAGAGTACTTGTTGCCGGTGGTGGTGGCGGTGCGGCTTTAAATTATACGTCATATAATTCTGAAAAAGGTGGTGATGGCGGTGGATTGACCGGAGAAAACGGTTGGGGTAATAGTAGCCCTTCTTATGGATACGGAGGGTTTGGTGGTACTCCATTAGCCGGTGGTAACGGTGGAAGTTATAGTTTTTATACATCCGGTACATCTGGTACATTGGGTACAGGTGGCGATGGCGGTAGCGGTACATCCGGCGGTGGCGGTGGCGGTGGCTACTATGGTGCAGGCGGCGGTTGCTGGGCAGGCGGCGGTGGCGGTTCGTCTTATACCGACCCTACATTAGCATCAAGTGCTACACACACTCGTGGCTGTAACATGACCAGTGATGGTATTGTTTCTATAACGCCACTTGCTCCCTGTTCGGGTACTGTTACAGCAGGTTCTGCAACAGCAAGCCCTACTGTTGGTGGCATGGGTACATCATTTAGTTTGGGTTTATCCGGTTCAACTATCGGTAGCGGTCTTACTTATCAATGGTATTCATCGCCTGATGGCATAACTTGGACTATAATAAGTGGAGCAACAAGTGCTAGTTATTCTTTTACAGGTTTATCTGTAAATACCTATTTTGAATGTATAGAAACATGTGCTTCTTCATCTTCATCTTCTACCTCTTCGTCTGTTTTAATAACGTATGCATTAACGCCAACTTGTTTACCTACATCGGGTTCTTGGAGTAGTGAATCCGGAAATGTTGTTTATGGTATTGATGCTTTAACAATTTCAGGTTATAGCGGTTCTACATTAACAGATGCGTCAATGACATCTACTGCTGACGGCACAACTGGTTATCTTGACAGAACTTCGTCAATTGCTGCCGTTGACTTGCAACAAGGTGGCACATACAGTGCTTCAGCTACTTGGGGTAGTGCATCATCTTACCAAGAATTACAAGTATGGATTGATTTTAACGATGATGGTACTTTTCAGGTTTCAGAAGAAGTAAGTCCGGTATCGGGTTGGTCTTCCGGAAGCACTATTAGTCCTACCAATTTCAATATAAACATACCTGTAACCGCCCCAGTGGGTGTGCATTTAATGCGTGTTAGAGGTAATTGGGAAAACATAAGTACAACACTTGGTTATGCACCAAGTGATTTAGACCCATGTGCAATTAATTATTTAGGTGGAAATCCTTATTATTATAGTGGTGATATTATTGATTATCATGTAAATATTGTTTTCTTACCGGCATGTACAGGAACACCAACAGCAGGTACTGCAACAAGTACTGCAAGTTTGGCTTGTCCTTCTTTAAATTTCACATTAGGTCTTTCCGGTTCAACATTAGCAACTAGCCTTACTTATCAATGGCAGTCATCACCTGACGGTTCAACTTGGACTAATATTTCCGGAGCTACATCTAATTCTTATCTTACATCAGAATCAGCAGCAACATATTATCGTTGTTATTTAATATGTGGAACAAGTACCTTATCAGATACTTCAACTACTATTTTCGTACCTTACATTTCAGGTTGTTATTGTTCACCAAGTTTTAGTTCGGCATCTTATGGTTGCACTTCTTTGGCAATGGATATTGCTCAATTTAATGTAACAGGCGAATTAAGTACTACAATAAATGATTTAACCGGCTGTAACGGTACTACTGATTATGAGGATAACTCTTCTATTATGTCAGCAGAATTTTATCAAGGTAATACATATACTGCTACAATAGCAAGCGGTACCTATAGCTATAACCTTAGTGCCCAAGCTTGGATAGATTTTAATGACAATGGAACATTTGAAACTTCGGAAAGTGTTGGAGGCATTGCTTCTTTTTATGCTTATGGAGCAACATTCAATTTAGCGGTTCCGATTAGTGCAAATGTTGGCTCGCACAGAATGAGGGTTGTAGCCAATTATTTCTCTTGTTGCGGTGGGGCTTCTTATCCATATATAGACCCTTGCGCCTCGGGGGTATCTTATGGTGATGCACATGATTATACAATTATTATTGCTTCACCTCCACCTTGTACAGGTACACCAACTGCCGGTACTGCTACTACAACTTTAACTACTGCTTGTCCTTCATTAGCCTTCTCGCTAAATTTAACAGGTTCTTCTGTAGCAAGCGGAATAGCTTATCAATGGCAATCATCACCTGATGGTACAACTTGGACAGACATTTCAGGAGCAACTTCAGTACCTTTTACAACAACTGAATCTGCAAGTTCTTATTATCGTTGTTATTTAACTTGTACTTCTTTATCCGTTTCAGATACCTCTACAATAATACACGTAAATTATATTTCAGCATGTTATTGTACACCTACTTATTCATATGCATCTTATTCATGCAGTTATGGTTATAGCATCGGTTCTTTTACTGTTTCAGGCGAGGCAAGTACTTCAATTAGCGACTATGCAAGTTGTAACAGTACCGGTTACCTTGATAATACAACCTTATCCGTTTCTTTTTATGGTGGTGTATCTTATTCTGCAAGTATTAATAATACATCTTATGATTATATGAATGCTCAAGTATGGATAGATTTTGATGATGACGGTACGTTTGCAAGTTCAGAATCTGTTGGCGGCTCAAATGATTATTATAATTATACAACTTTTTCTCTTGCTATTCCGTCTGGTACTACTTTAGGTTCTCATAGAATGAGGGTAGTAACAGATTATTATTATGGCGACCCTTCCTCTCCAAGTATTGACCCATGTGTACCTTATTATACGTATGGCGAAACAAGGGATTATATGGTAAATATTATTGCACCGCCGCCATGTTCAGGAACACCAACGGCAGGAACATGTGCAACAACTTCAACATCTGCTTGCCCTTCATTAACCTTTACTTTGTCATTACCTGGTGGTACAATTGCATCGGGTATTAACTATCAATGGCAATCATCGCCCGATGGCAGTACTTGGTCTGCAATAAGCGGTGCAACAAGCAGTACTTATTCTACAATGGAATCCGTATCTACTTATTATCGTTGTTATTTGGTATGTTCTTTTAGTTCGCTTTCAGACACATCAACATCTATATTAATAAATTATTATCCTGGTTGTTATTGTACACCTTATTATTATTCAGCTTCTTATTCTTGTACTTATGGTTATGGAATTAGTTCTTACTTGGTTACAGGTGAGTCAAGCACAGCAATTAACGATTACTCATCTTGTAATGGTACCGGATATTTGGACAATACTTCTGCTATGTCAGTATCTTTTTATCCCGGCACTACTTACTCTGCAAGTATATCTAATACGTCTTATGATTATATGAACGTACAAGTATGGATAGATTTTGATGATGACGGCACATTTGCTACATCCGAATCTGTAGGAGGGTCAAATGATTATTATTTAAGTTCTACTTTTTCTATGGTAATGCCAAGTGGTGCAACTTTAGGAAATCATAGAATGAGAGTTGTAACAAGTTGGTATTATACATATTCAAGTTATCCGAGCATGGATCCTTGTACTTCCGGCTATTCTTATGGCGAAACTAGAGATTATACCGCAAATATTATTCCGCCACCACCTTGTAGTGGGTCTCCTGTTGCCGGGACTATTGCCACAACAGCTACTGCAGCATGTCCGTCTCTAACATTTACCTTGTCTTTACCAACAGCTACAATTGCATCTGGATTAAATTACCAATGGCAATCATCGCCCGATGGCAGTACTTGGACAAGTATTAGCGGTGCAACAGATGCAACTTATTCTACAACAGAATCTGCTACTACTTATTATCGTTGCTATTTAATCTGTTCTTTCAGTACTTTATCCGATACATCAAGTTCTGCAATAGTATATTACTATCCGGGTTGTTATTGTACACCTTCTTATGTGTATTCAAATCCGGGTATTTTCGATGCATTAAGTAACTTCAGTTTAACAGGTTATTCCGGTTCTATTATTAATGATAATGGACCAACAACAGTACCTACCAGTGGTTATGAAGATGAAACAAGTACAATATCCGTAAATCTTCGTCAAGGCGATACCTATTCAGGTTCTATAACATACACAACAAATTGGAGAGAATATGAAGACCAAGTTTGGATTGACTTTAATGACAATGGTACATTTGAAACATCAGAAGAAGTAACATCTGATTTTGGTGTTACCGGTTGTTCTACTTATGGCTCTTCGGCATCTTTTACGCTAACAATACCATTAACTGCAAATCCGGGATGGCATAGAATGAGAGTTCGTCAAGCAGAAACTTACAATTGCACTCCTGAAACACACATGGACCCATGTAACCCAGTAAGTTCATTTACCGGTGATAATTACTACTATGGTGTAACGCGTGATTACATGGCAGACATTATTCCACTGCCCGGCTGTACAGGTGCTCCTACTGCAGGTACAGCTACAAGTAGTGTAACACTTGCTTGCCCATCATTAAGTTTTACATTAGCGCTTGCAGGTACAAGTGCTGCCAGCTCCATAAATTATCAATGGCAATCATCGCCTGACGGTACAACTTGGACAAATATAAGTGGTGCTACGGTATTACCTTTTATAACAACCGAAACCACATCTACTTATTATCGTTGTTATGTTATTTGTACAACAAGTTCACTTTCAGATACCTCAACATCTGTTTATGTTCCCTATATTTCCGGTTGTTATTGTACACCTACTTATTTGCATAATGCAACAAGCTGTTCAAGCTACAACATGTTTATTAATCCATTCCAACTTACAGGTTTTTCAGGTGCAATAAATGATTTGACTTCTTGTAGTGGTACAGGTTATGAGGATGAAACTTCTATGTCTTGCTCTTTACAAACAGGTACAAGTTATACTGCAAATATTGGTACAGGAACAAGCTATCATTTAAATTGTCAAGTATGGATAGATTTTAATGATAACGGTACATTTGAATCTTCTGAATCTGTTGGTGGAATGAATTATTATATCGGTTCTACAAACTCGTTAGGAATTACGATACCATCAGGTGTAGCTTTAGGTAATCACAGAATGAGAGTTGTTTCTGTTTACAGTTATGTTTCTTATCCTTCAATCAGTCCTTGTCCTACGGGTTCTTATCCATACAACTATGGTGATGCTCGTGATTATACAGTAAACATTGTACCTATATGTTCATTTAGTCTTTCTGCAACAAATAGTGGTCCTGTTTGTCCTGGTACTACTTTAAACTTAACCGGTACTACAACTGCAACAGGTTATAGCTGGTCTGGTCCAAGTGGATATACATCAACACTTTTAAGTCCTTCTATTTCCGGTTTCAATAACCCGGGTACCTATACGTTTACATGCACCGATGGCACATGTACAACTTTTGTAACCACAACAGTAACTATGAACTCTGCATTCCCTGCACCTACAGTTTCACCGGCATTTGATACAATTTGCAATAATACAACTGCAATGCTAAGTGTAACACCAAGTACTATAAACTTGTTGCCTACTGAAAGTTGGGAAACTGGTGTACCGGATACATGGACAATATTGTCGGGTGGTACCGGTACTGCATGGTTTCAAGTTGCAGGGTCAAGTACCAGTTTACCTTCAACAGGTGGTGCACCAACTGGTGGTGGTACTTATGTAGCAGAATTTAATAGTTATAGCATTAGTACAGGTGGTAATTCCACATTATGTTCACCTGTATTTAGTGTAGCGGGTACAAATACCAATACGGTTTCTTTCTGGATGTATAGAGACCCGGGTTATGCAGGTGATTACTTAGAAGGTATTACCATCTATCAAAATACGACTGCTTCAATAACAGGTGCTACAAGCTTAGGCTTTGTTCCGCGTTGGAATGGTGCTCCTACTACAGGCAGTGTATCGGGTGTTTCTTCACCAACTTCAGCTGGTTGGTATCAATATACTTGTACTATTACCGGTACATCTACTACAAATTACATAATGTTATATGCTTATAGCGAGTTTGGTAATAACATATTTATGGACTTAGTATCCATAACAGGTACACCAAATGCACCTACATGGTCGCCTACAACTGCAATGTTTACTGATGCCGGACTTACAACTCCTTATGTTGCAGGTACAGCTATAGATACGGTATATGTACACCCAACAACGGTTACATCTACCGTAGTTACTAATACATATTATGCAACTATCAGCAATGGTACTTGCTACTCTACGGATAGTAGTTTAGTTACTATTAATCCAACTCCTTCTGCAATATCAGGTCCTTCATCGGTATGTATGGGCAGTACAGTTACTTTGTCTGATGTTACAAGTAGCGGAACTTGGAGCAGCAGTAATACTTCGGTTGCTACTATTACTTCTACGGGTGGTTTACTAACACCTATTGCAGTAGGAACAGATACGATAACTTATACCTTACCTACCGGTTGTATTACAACAACCATTATTACAGTAAATGCACTTCCTTCTGCTATTAGCGGTATTGGTGCAATTTGTGTAGGTAACAGTTTAACTGTAAGTGATATTAGTACCGGTGGTACATGGAGTACTTCTAGTACGAGTGCAACTATTGGTTCAGGTACCGGCATTGTAACAGGTACATCTGCTGGCATTGCAACTATTACTTATACATTGTCAACAGGATGTGCTGTAAATGCCAATATAACTGTTAATCCTAATCCATCTTCTATTAGCGGTACACTTACTGTTTGTACCAGCTTTACCACCCTATTGTCTGATGCTACAAGTGGTGGTACTTGGAACATGAGTAATGGAAATGCTACACAAATTGGTGGTCTTGTAACCGGTGTTAGTGCCGGTATAGATACAATATCTTATACATTAACCACAACCGGATGTACTACCTCGTCTGTAATAACCATTAATGCTACACCGGCTGCAATTAGTGGTATTGGTGCAATTTGTATAGGTAACAGCCTAACTGTAAGTGATATTAGTACCGGTGGTACATGGAGTACTTCTAGTACGAGTGCAACTATTGGTACAGGTACCGGCATTGTTACAGGTACATCTGCTGGCATTGCAACTATTACTTATACATTGTCAACCGGTTGTTCTGTAAATGCAAACATTACAGTTAATCCTAATCCATCTGCAATAAGCGGAACACTTACTGTTTGTACCAGCTCTACTACCTCATTGTCTGATGCTACCATCGGTGGTACTTGGAACATGAGTAATGCGCATGCCACACAAATCGGTGGGCTTGTAACCGGAGTTAGTGCAGGTATAGATACAATATCTTATACATTAACCACAACCGGATGTACTACCTCGTCTGTAATAACCATTAATGCTACACCGGCTGCAATAAGCGGTGCAGATTCATTATGTTCCGGTTATACAATTACATGGAGCGATGCTTCCACAGGTGGTACATGGAGTACTTCCGGTACAATGGCAACAATTGGCTCAAGTACAGGAGTTATCAGCTCTTTAAGTGCCGGTACACAGGTAATCACTTATTCTTTATCTACAGGATGCTCTATTACAAAAACGGTAACAATAAATGCACAACCTGCTGCAATTAGTGGTACAACAACTGTTTGTACGGGGCTAACTACTACTCTTTCTGATTCAGTATCCGGGGGTAGTTGGAGCAGTTTTTTCCCGAGTATTGCTACTATTGGCAGCACCGGTATTGTAACCGGTGTTAGTGCAGGGTCTGATATTATTACATATACCTTACCTACAGGTTGCTATGCAGTTGCAATGTTTAATGTAAATACAACTCCTACATTAAGCAGTTCGTTAACGCCACCTGCTATTTGCGACAGTACTTTATTCAGTTATGCACCAACAAGCACAACAGGTGGTACTGCATTTACTTGGAGCCGTGCTACAGTAGCAGGTATTACTAACCCTTCATCAAGTGGTAGAGGTAACCCATTGGAAATATTAATTAACAGCACGCCAAACCCAATTGTTGTTACTTATGTAGATACATTAATAGCAACGGGTTGTTTAAATATTGAAAATGTAACTGTAACAGTGAATCCAAAACCAATGTTGAGTAGCTCGCTTACAACAACGGCAATATGCGATAGCACTCTATTTACTTACTTAGATTCAAGTTTAACAGCCGGCACAACTTATTCTTGGAGTCGTGCTACCGTAAGTGGTATTTCAAATCCGGCTGCAAGTGGTATTGGTAATATAATTGAATATTTATCTAATACTACTTCTGCACCAGTTTTAGTTACTTACATTGATACATTAATAGCAAACGGATGTTGGAATACTGAAAACATATCGGTTACTGTTAACCCTAAACCTATATTATCAAGCACGCTAACACCGGCAGCAATATGCGACAGTACTCTATTCAGTTATACATCTGCAAGTACTACTGCGGGTACTACCTATGCTTGGAGCCGTGCTACGGTAACTGGTATTAGTAATACAGCGGGCAATGGAGTAGGCAACCCTAATGAAATACTTATAAATACTACAACCGACACAGTAAGTGTTATTTATATAGATACATTGTTCGCAAACGGTTGTATGAATACACAGTCTTTTGTGGTTGTAGTAAACCCTAAACCCGTATTTTCCGGTATAGATACCGGTTCTATTTGTAGCGGTACAACATTCAGCTATACCCCTGCAAGTGCTACAACGGGTACTACTTATGCATGGATGCGTCCCGGTGTAACAGGAATTTCTCCATTAATTGGTGCCGGCACAACTACTATTTCAGAAACACTTACCAATGCTACCTTATTACCAATTGTAGTATCTTATGTATATACACTAACAGCAAATGCATGTACCAATACAGAGAATGTTACATTAACGGTAAATCCTGCACCAAGTGCTTCCATTATTACCAAATCTCCGGCAAGTCTTTGTTTAAATACTATGAATCAGAATTTTGGTACAAGTGCACCTCCGGCAACAGTGGTTTACACATGGACAGCAGCAAATGCCAATGTTTGGGGTGAAGGAACTAACCATCAATATTGTCTTATTAATTTTAATAATGCGGGCAATGCAATGGTTTACCTAACAGCGAATGTAGCAGGTATCAGTTGTTACAGTAAAGATTCATTTGCAGTTAGTGTGGGTACAACAACCGACGATGTACCGGGTGTAATCTACTATGCTCCACAGTTTATTTGCTTAACTGCATTTGAAGATAGTTATCAGTGGGGATATGATGATGCACTTACACTTGACTCAACCCTTCTTGTAGGCGAAACATCACAGAATTATACAAATGCAAGCCCTGATTTTACAAATAAGAATTATTGGGTAATAACAACTAAGAACGGATGTATGCAAAAAACATACAATAATGCACCTGCTGCAAATATCAAAAATATTAATAACGATAAAACAGTGATTAAAATTTATCCAAATCCTGCTGAGGAAATCGTTACAGTTGATATTAACACGACCGTATTAGGCGATATTGATGTTGATGTATTGAACATGATGGGACAAAAATTAGGTACTCAAAGAGCTATTAATCACGAAGCAAGAATTAATGTTTCACAATTAGCTTCCGGTTTCTATATGATTGATTGTTACCGTGATGGAATAAAAATTGGTTCTGCACGATTAATTAAAAACTAACTATTATTAGAGTTGTCTCGCTTACATTGCGAGGCAACTCTAATATATATTAAATCCTATAAAAATAGTAACAATATAAATATTAAAAAACTTAAAAATTCAAAAAATGAAAAATATTATTCTTATTATTATGTTCAGCATTGTAGCAACATCTTTATTTGCACAAGTAAAAGCTAAAGCAAAAACGAGTGAAAAAGAGGAACGAATAGACAGTATGCTTATAAGTGCAGAGATTAATTTACTTTATGGCGGTTTAAACCAAACGGTAACAACTGCAAATACGTTACCCAACTATTTGAATGCTGTAAATAGTAATATTGGTAGTTTAAAATTTTCTGCCGGTAGTACCATTGGTTTTGATATTGAAGGTGCGTATTGGTTTAAAAAATTCAGTAATTGGGGGGTAGGTTTAGGTGTAATCTATTTAATGCAATCCGGCGACTTAACATTAGATAAATTTCATGTTGAATATCAATCTACTGATTTTCAAAATACAATATTTAGACAAGTAATTACTGCAAATAATATGATTAAAGAAGAACTTAAAATCTCTAATTTCAACATTCCTTTGGTCGTTAAATTCAAAAAAAATAATATATACAAAGCATTTGGCGTATCGGTAGATGCAGGTATCATGTATAATCTTCAATTACAAAATAATTTTACTACCGATGCAAATTTTAATTACGAAGCAATTTATCAATTTAACCAAACAGGTAAAACCGGTACTGCAGTTTATGACAATGGCATTGTACCCAATAAAAACAAAGATTGGATGATAACACAGCAAGCGTTAAGTTATCCTTCAAATCCTTACAGTGCTGTAGATGCAAGTTTTCAAAACTATAGAACACAAGGCTATAATGTTGGTTTAAATGTAAACCCAAGTAAAAATACAGGTACAGTTAGCAATAAATCTATGTCAATAGGCTTTTTGGTAAAACCACAAATAAATTATACTTTCAATACTAAATTTGCAGTAAATTTTGGTGCATCTATTATGTATCAACCATTTACAAATAGCGTAAGTAATACTTACAGGCTAACAGACAAAGTGGGCAGTTACAGTTCTGTATTAAATTCCGTAAGTGCATCCAGCTTAATGTCGGTAGGTATTATTGCAGGTGTTAGATACACTATAAAATAGATACTTTAATTCAAATTTAGTATATATAAATTAGCAAATATAAATACTGTATTTCTTAGGAGAATCTGGAACAAATTAGTAAAACTATATTTTATTGCAAAGATTGCATAAAAATAAATGAAAAAACTTTTTTATTTTTATTAGATTTACTATTTTCAATCCAAAATAATTTTATGGTAAATTATTCTCCAGGGTTGCATGTATTGGCTACTTTTTCAACCTCAGATTTGTACTTAAAGGATGCGGGAGGATGCAAAAAAATCTTTGATGAGCTGATTGCAGAATTAGATTTACAAAAAGTGGGGGAAGTATATCATTCATTCACAAATGGTGGATTTACAGCAGTAGTATGCTTAACTGAGTCTCATGTTTCAATACATACATGGCCGGAGCATAATATAGCAACCTTTGATGTTTATCTTTCTAACTTTCAGAATAATAATACAGAAAAGGTGAATCACTTTTTCAAAAAGACTGTATTACTTTTAGAAGCTACCATTATCTCTCAACAAGAAATTATACGATAATATGGCTGCTTTGGGAAATGAGATTATTAATAATAGCTCCACAACAATTCATTGTCCTGCTTGCAAAGAGGATATAAATGTTGTGGAAACACAAAAAAGTATTTATTTTTCGTGCAGTGCATGTGGTACTTTTTTTGAAAGAGTTGACTTTTCATTAAATACGCTAAGAAAATTTAAGGAGGAAGACCGATGCGAACCTACAATACCTTTAGGTACTACAGGTATTATAGATGGCTATAATTATACTCTTACCGGTTTCATTCGCAAAAAACAAACTGATGACGACATTTACTGGAACGAATATACATTTGCAACACCAGGTGATAGTTGGTATATAATTTTTGCAGAATATGACGGAAACTGGATGATGATATGGCGTTCAGAAAATCAAAATATCCATGTAGAGCAGAGTATTTCAGGTGAATATTATGCAATTGACACAGGAAAAAGACATTTACTTTATCTTGTTTACAAATATAATATTATTGATGCTGTAGGAGAATTTGATTGGAATATTTTGAAAGATGAAGAACTAACTACCTATGAATATGCTACTCCCCCAAGTCTATTAATTAATGAAGAACGAGATGACAATGAGGCAAACTGGTTTAATGCATGTTATGTTTCTCCGAAACAATTGATTGATTATTTTAAAATTGACCCTGCAAGGTTGCCGAAAAAAAATGCCTTTTTTTCTTTTAACCCATCTAAGTTTTATCCAAAATGGAAACCCTTTATGTATTTTACAGGCATTACAATAATGCTATTGATACTTATAAATGCTTTTATAGCCGTAATGAAACCGGAGAAAGAGGTATTTAATAATACTTTTGAATGCCAACCCGATACAATTTCTAATAATAATTCGAAGGCAATTATCAGTCCTGCGTTTCAAATTACAGGTTCTGCCCCTGTTTATTTTACAATACGTGCTAATGGTTTAAGCAATAGCTGGATACAAATGCAAATTGAATTGATAAATGATAGTAACGGAAAAGTATATGAAATTGAAAAAACCATTGAATATTATGATGGGTATGATGATGGTGAACATTGGGAAGAAGGCGAAAAAAAACAAACTGCTTTACTCTCCAATATTCCAAGTGGCACTTACCATCTAAATATTTACCCTGCAACGGAATATTCTAAAAGTACTGAAACAGGATCGAACCCCGTTTTTAGTTTAAGTGTAAAACAAAATGTATTCCTTTCACTTAATTTTTTTATAACACTTACGTTAATACTTATTTACCCATGCATTCAATTGGTAAGAAAGTATTTGTACGAAAACAGTAAATGGTTCGATAAAGAATACGGTAGTTTACCAAAAAATTAAAATAAAAATATGCTTCAAGGATTATCAAAAATAATATACTATGCTATCTGCCTTACAGTTGTGTTAGGAATTTATACTTGGGGTTCTATCTCGGGTACAAAGCTCTTTGGCGATGATAATAAAAACAATGACGGGCATACATTCAATTCAAGCGGTTCTGGTCATTTGGGGGGACATGGCTATTATTTTCATAAATAATTACCGCTCTTTTATTTTTTATTTTTTCAAACATACAAATGTCTTTAGCAACTTTTTTTAAGATAAGTGAAGGGAAATTATCCCATTTTTTACTTCTTTTATCCGTTTTTTTTATTGCCACATGCGGCTTGATATATGAATTGATAGCAGGTACTTTGGCAAGTTATCTATTGGGAGATAGCATTACACAGTTTTCTACCATTATCGGCATTTATTTATTTGCCATGGGAATAGGCTCTTGGTTTTCTAAATTTTTGGATACTAATTTAATGAAATGGTTCATACGTATAGAAATACTGGTGGGTATTGTAGGTGGGTGCAGTGCCCCTGTGTTATTTGCAGTTTTTGAGCATGCAGCATCTTTCCGTGTCATTTTATATGCATTTGTTAGCTTAACAGGAATTTTAGTTGGGCTAGAGATACCCTTGTTAATGCGAATTCTGAAAAATAATTTTGAATTCAAAGATTTGGTATCCAATGTTTTTACTTTCGATTACATTGGAGGGCTATTGGCATCTCTTATTTTCCCATTGGTTTTTGTACCTTATTTAGGTTTGATACGCACTTCTTTATTTTTTGGTTTGCTTAATATTGCCGTAGCCCTATTATTATTATTCCGTTTCAAAGAAACATATAGCTTCAGGATGTCCTATACATTATTAATAGGGTGTGTACTTTTTATTTTTATGTTCGGTTTTATCTATGCAGATAAAATAATGACTTACTCTGAAAGTATGACCTTTCAGGATAAAGTGATTTACAGTAAAAGCACAGTCTATCAGCGTATTGTTATTACTAAAAACAACAGGGAATTAAAATTGTACCTTAATGGTAATTTACAATTTAGTTCTGCTGATGAGTACCGTTATCATGAGGCATTAATACACCCGGCAATGCAAAATCTTCCAAATGCTCAAAATGTTTTGGTGCTGGGTGGTGGTGATGGATTAGCCGTTAGAGAATTGCTTAAGTACCCCCAAATAAAGTCAATTAAACTTATTGATTTGGACCCGGGAATGACCGGTTTGTTCCAAAAAAATGAAATGTTAGCAAAGCTCAATAATAATTCTCTAAATTCCTCAAAGGTTCAAATTAACAATACCGATGCTTATAATTGGGTAAGAAACGACACTACACATTATCAATTAGTGGTAATTGATTTTCCCGACCCGTCAAATTATTCTGTTGGCAAACTTTATACCAATTCATTTTACAAAGAAATCTACCGGATTTTAGACAGCAACGGAATCGTGGTTGTTCAAAGTACATCTCCTTATATAGGACGAAGGTCATTTTGGTGTATTGACCATACTTTGGCATCGGTGGATTTCAGAACTATACCTTATCATGCTTATGTGCCATCGTTCGGGGAATGGGGTTTTGTATTGGGTAAAAAGAATTATAACTGGAAAAATGAAGGTGTTTTACCCAAAGGATTAAAGTTTGTAAATGCTGCAACAATAAAAAATATGTTGTTCTTTTCTCCGGATATGGCAGAACAACAGACTGAAATAAACAAACTGAATAATCAGGTTTTAGTTCATTACTTTGAAAACGACTGGGAACCCTATGCTCACTAATATAATTAACCGTCGTCTGTTTTTTAAACAATTATTTACCGGAACATCCGTTTTACTGACAGCATTTAATACTTCATGT
>CAIYTT010000135.1 GCA_903929195.1 uncultured Bacteroidota bacterium | reverse complement strand
TTCCGCAGGGAATCCGAAAGTGAAATGAACTCCTTTTCCGAAGCATTTACTTGACAAAGCTAAATGAAGTTTATTAATATTAAAATTATTAGCTGCGTATCTCTTCATTTAGCATAAGTGCCATGAATATGTTCTCACGCGATTCTCTAATTATTTCCCTATCTTCTCTACCTTAAATTTATATATAATTAAGACAACCATGTCTTTATTTTAATTAGATTCTTATACTGATTTGCATCAACCACTACTATGATTGCTATCATTTATGGTTAGTATCTGTTTCTATAAATTTGACATTTCAAATTGTATTATAGAAATTATTTTTTCTCATAAAACCAAAATTTATGATAACTCCCGAAATACAAAATGCACTTAAAGTAGCATGTAAAGAATTAATAATTGCCGAGAACGAATTATACCGCCCTCATGAAGATGTGGTTACACTTTCTGCTTGCCAAGTGGTTCGTAATTCTATGAAGCAGATAATGCATATCTATTTAGCTGCACATAAAATAGATGCCAAAACAGATGCCGGGTTAAATGAATTACTTGAATTATGTAAGAATGTAAATCAAGCGTTTTTAACTGTAGATATGAGCAACATTGAATGTAAAGGTCTCGACCATTCGCATTGTGATGGCAAATATTGTCTTTCAATAGAAAATGTTTCTTGTTGCATTGCAGCAGGTAATCAATTAAAAAAATTGGTTTGTGAAGAGTTTTCTGTAGAGATTTAAGAATTCATTAAAAATATTTAAATAATATATAACTAATGCAAGATAAAATTCAAATAATGGATGGCAATGAAGCAGCAGCTTATATTGCCTACAAAACAAATGAGGTTTGTGCTATTTATCCCATTACACCATCGTCTGCAATGGGCGAATTTTGCGATGAGTGGTCGGCAGACAATCAAGTGAATGTATATGGTACTGTGCCTCGCATTATTGAAATGCAAAGTGAAGGGGGTGCTGCAGGTGCAGTTCATGGTTCCTTACAAGGAGGTGCTTTATCATCTACATTTACCTGCTCGCAAGGTTTATTATTAATGATACCCAATATGTATAAAATTGCGGGCGAGCATTTACCTACTGTATTCCAGATAGCAGCACGCTCTTTAGCCACGCATGCATTATCTATATTCGGAGACCATTCTGATGTTATGGCAACGCGGCAAACAGGTTGGGCTATGCTATTCGGCAGAAATTCGCAAGAAGCAATGGATATGGCTTTAATTGCACAGGCTGCAACCTTAAAATCAAAAATTCCCTTTCTTAATATTTTTGATGGTTTCAGAACATCGCATGAATTAACTAAAGTTAATGTGATTCCAGATGATATTATTAAAGAAATGCTGGACGAAAACGATATTATTACGCATCGTAAAAGGGCAATGTCAACCGAACAGCCCTCTATAAGAGGCACAGCACAAAATCCGGATGTATTTTTTCAGAGTAGAGAAGCAGGGAATATTTATTATAATAATGTGCCTGAAATAGTTACCAAAATGATGAATAAATTTGGTGAACTTACAGGAAGAAAGTATCAGCTTTATGAATACTATGGTCATAACACACCCGATAGGCTAATTGTAATTATGGGTTCGGGTGCAAATGCTGTACATGAAACAGTTGATTACTTGAATGCTAACGGTGAAAAAGTGGGCTATATTTATATACGCTTATTCCGTCCCTTCAATATAGAAGACTTTATTAATGTTATTCCAAAATCTGTAAAGAAAATTTCAGTACTTGACCGTTGTAAAGAACCTGGAGCCATTGGTGAACCGTTGTATATGGACATTATTACAGCATTAACTGAGGGCTGGAAAGGTGAAAAATTGGAAGTAGTTGGTGGCAGATTCGGATTAGCATCAAAAGAATTTAATCCGGCTATGGTTATTGGTATTTTTGAAGATTTGAAAAAACAATCACCTAAAAAACATTTCACTATTGGTATTAACGATGATGTTACGCACCTTAGTTTAAAATATGACCCCAAATTTACACTTGAAAATCAACATCTATTCAGAGGACTCTTTTTTGGTTTAGGGGCAGATGGTACGGTAAGTGCCAATAAAAACTCCATTAAAATTATAGGAGAAACAACGGAGAACTATGTGCAAGGATATTTTGTTTATGACTCCAAGAAATCAGGCTCACTAACGGTTTCCCATTTACGATTCGGAAAAAATCCTATCCTTTCTTCATACATTGTAAACTCGGCTAATTTTATTGCATGTCATAATTATAATTTTTTAAATAAGTATGATATTCTTAAAGATGCCGAACACGGAGCTACTTTTTTACTAAATGCACCTTATGAAACTGAAGCGGTTTGGGAACATCTGCCACATAAAATACAAGAAGAAATAAAAGAAAAAGAATTAAAACTATTCGTAATAAATGCATCAAGAGTAGCTCGTGAAACCGGTATGGGTTCCAGAATAAATACCATTTTACAAACATGCTTTTTTGCAATATCAGGAATACTTACCAAAGAAGATGCGATTGATAAAATTAAGTATGCAATAAAGAAAACCTATTCGGATAAAGGAGAAAAAGTGGTATTAAAAAATTATGCTGCTGTTGACCAAACAATTGCAAACTTATTTGAAATTGATTATTCTAAATTACCGATAGGCACAATTGAATATGAAAAAATAGTACCCGACGAAGCTCCTGATTTTGTAAAAAATGTGTTGGCAAAAATTATGGCATTTCAAGGGGACGAATTACCGGTTAGTGCGTTTCCGTTAGACGGTGTTTACCCTGTGGCAACAACAAAATGGGAAAAAAGAAATATTGCAGATGCAGTACCTGTTTGGGATGCCGATTTATGCTCGCAATGTGGTAAGTGTTTCTTAATATGCCCGCATGCTGCCATTAGGTGCAAAGTATATGACAAAGATGCACTAACAAATGCACCGGAGAAATTTATGCACACCAACCCAATAGGCAAAGAATTTGACAAAAATAAAGAAGCATACACACTGCAAGTTTCAGTTGAAGATTGTACCGGTTGTAAACTTTGTGTTGAATATTGCCCAATTGAAAGCAAAGCAGCACCAGGCCATAAAGCCCTAAATATGGCAGCACAAATCCCACTAAAAGAAACAGAAATAAAAAATTGGGATTTCTTCCTCACGTTACCAGAAATAGACCGGAATAGAATTAATCTGAATACAGTAAAAGGTACCCAATTTTTACAACCGTTATTTGAGTTTTCAGGTGCTTGTTCTGGATGTGGAGAAACACCATACATAAAGCTTTTATCGCAATTATATGGAGATAGAATGGTTGTAGCAAATGCCACAGGATGTTCATCCATATTCGGCGGTAATTTACCAAGTACACCATGGGCTACCAATCATGAAGGTTGCGGACCGGCATGGGCAAATTCCTTATTTGAAGATAATGCTGAATTTGGTTTGGGTATAAAACTTGCTTACGATAAAAAAGCTGATATTGCTAAACAACTACTTAAAAATTTAAGTACTGAAATAGGTGATACGCTTACAACTGAAATACTACACGCAGACCAAAGCAATGAAACCGGAATAAGAAAACAAAGATTAAATGTAATTGAATTACGTAAAAAGATAAGCATACTTTCCGGCTTCGATGCTATGCAATTAAGCGTTATAGCTGATTATTTAGTAAAAAAATCGCATTGGATTATTGGTGGAGACGGATGGGCTTACGACATAGGGTTTGGAGGCTTAGACCATGTGCTTTCTACAGGTGAAAAAGTAAACATATTGGTATTAGATACAGAGGTATATTCTAATACCGGAGGGCAAAAATCTAAATCTACTCCTATTGGTGCAAGTGCTAAATTTTCCGTAAATGGTAAGGCTACCGGCAAGAAAGACTTAGCTCTGCAAGCAATTGCTCATGGGTCGGCTTATGTGGCACAGATTGCAATGGGTGCAAATGATGCACATGCAGTAAAAACGCTACAAGAAGCAGAAGCTTTCCCTGGCACATCGATAGTGATTGCTTATAGCCATTGCATTGCACATGGTTATGATATGATGTTTGGAGCCCAACACCAACAAAATGCAGTAAAATCGGGTTATTGGCCTTTATTCCGCTATAATCCTTCCAAACCACAGGGTGAGCGGTTTTCGTTAGATAGCAAAGATGCTATTTTACCATTAAAAGACTTCTTATATGATGAGACACGTTTCAGCATATTAGACCGTCAAAACCATGAAAATGCAGAACTATTACTTAAAGGTGCAGAATTAGGCGTACACGAACATTGGGAACGATTAATGGCATTAAAAGCACTTTAATCACCTTTAAAGTTTAATAAATAAAGGACAAATGCAAAAACATTTGTCCTTTATTTATTACTAAAATCGGGTTACTTTTTTCGGGTCAGTGTGAAAAATAAAGGCTACATCGTTTAAGAAGTAGCCTTTTTATTTTTCAGAAAAAGAGATTATTTTGAATTTAATATCATCATTTTCTCTCTATATATTTTTTCTCCGGCATTAACTGCAATGATATATGCACCCGATGCAAGATTCTTTAAGTCAAAAACTACTTCATTAGTAGTACCATTTGTATAATATTTCGTTTCAATTGTTTTACCATATATATCCATTAAACATATTGACATAACATTAGTGATATTCAACATTTTAACTGAAAAACTTCCTGTATTAGGATTTGGGTATATACTTATTCCGGCAAATTCATCTTTTTGTATATTATTTATTCCTTCTCTGCAAAGAGTAGAATCTTTTACAACAAAAGAAAATGAAGTAGTATCGGCACCACATGCATTAGATAAAGAATACTGTATTAACAGAGACCCAGGAATGATACCGGAAACAACACCGGATGTAGAAACATTAGCCAAAGATGTATTATTCGAAATCCAAGTACCACCGGTAGTTACATCGCTTAAAGTAATTGTAGCACCGGGACATACTGAATCTACACCTGTAATGGCTGCAATAGTAGGTACTGTATTAATTGATATAGCAAACGAATCTCTTGCAGTACCACAAGAATTGGTAACGCTATATAGTATGGTATCTACCCCTGTAGATACAGGTGTAACTATGCCCAATGCAACAGAAGAATGTCCTGTTAATTCCGTCCAGCTACCACCGGAAGTAGTATCGGTTAAATTTAAAGTTGTACCCATACATACAGATGTAGAACCATTAATTACGCCTGCATGAGGTAACGGATTTACTGTAATGGGTGCAGTAATAACAACTGTACCGCAAGTAAATGTTACACTGTATTTTACGGTATCTAATCCTCTGGTAATTCCGGTAACAATACCGGAATCGGATATGGATGCTGATGTGTTTGTAATACTCCAAACACCACCTGCTGTGCTATCGCTTAATCTTATTGTTGCCCCTTCGCATACCACACTAAGACCTGAAATTGTACTTGCACTCGCAGTAAGTGTAACTGTTATTACTTTTTTAGCTCTTGTAGTTCCACATGCATTAGTAGTTGCATAATAGATCGTATCTACACCAACAGTAACCCCGTCAACAATACCACCTAATGTTACTGTTGCAATTGCTGTATTGCTACTGCTCCAAACACCACCTGATACTGTTTCGGAAAGTGTATCGTGCCCACCGATACAAATACCTGCTGCACCTGAAATACTACCGGAATCTGGCAATGGATTTATTGTAATTGCCATTGTAGATAATGCACAGGTTGACGAAATTAAATAACTGATAGTATCAACACCACCGGAAATACCAGTAACAACACCCGAGCCGGAAACAGAGGCATGTGTATTTACAGCACTCCAAGTACCACCGGTTGTAATATCGCTAAGTGTAGTATTTGCAGCCTGACAAACATTTGTGGCACCGGAAATAGCGGTACCGGTAACTAAAGTATTAACAGTAATAATTTTTATTGCAACAGCAGTACCACAAGAATTGGTAACTGTATATTTTATTGTATCAATACCCGAACTTACACCTAAAACTATTCCGGTTGAAGAAACGGTAGCATCAGAATTAGTAGCACTCCAAGTACCACCGGTAGCGGTTTCAAGCAAGGTATCTCTTAATGTTGTACACACTAATGAAGAACCTGTAATTGTGCCTGCTACCGGAAGCGGATTTACAGTTATTACAAAATAGTTAGATGTTGCTATTACAGAACCGCCAACACCATTGTGTAAATAACAAATAATAGTATCTCCGGTTGCTAATGCCGAAGTATATAAACCGGTACTATCGGTACCCACAACTACTCCATTTTTTTTCCATTGATAGGAAGGACTAACACTACCACCATATATGGCAGTAGCTAAAAAATGTATTGAAGTTCCTGCACATATTGTTGTACCCGGTGTTGCTGTTATTGAAATATGTGGTGCAATTATAGAATCTCCATCAACAGTAATATTATCAAACCTATTATTACCACTTGTACCGGAAGTATTTCCGGTAAATTTAATCCTGAAAACTAATTTACTATTATTGTTTACCATCGTATCTGTTGTAAAAGAAATAGATGTACGATGGAAAATAAGCCAAGCAGAATCAGATGTTATAGATAAACCACTTGTACGCCAAGTTAAACCACTATCAACACTGTAATCAAAATTTTGATGTAGTTGACCATGCGAAGTACTTGATGATTGAGAACCGTAAGTCAATAAAATATTATTGTAATGTACAGTTGGTATATAAAACAACAATTGCATGCTATCGCTCGGATTTCTTGCTCTTAGAGCATACCCACTTGCCGTACTCATTCTAACATTTACGGTATCTGAAACATCACCGACAACCGTATCTATATATGTAGAATAAACAGATGATGTTCCCGGAATTTCTGAATAAAGAATTCTTGCTTTTGAAGTATCATGGATAGAATAATCGGCAGCAATAGAATGAATAGTATCCACAGGGTAAGTATGCATTGCACCCAATGTATAATTATTAAAATGCCAATAATGGATTAAAGTGCCTTGTGCATTTAATGAATTAATGGTAACTGTTGTTATTACCAAAGTTGTAATCAATAAAAATAAATTTTTTCTCATTAGATTTTTTTTGTTTTAATTTTTGTTGCAAATATAGGTTTTGATTAATAAAAAAGATTTTTAGCAATATTAATTTTACGTTATGAAATTTTATGAATATAAAATAATAAAAAGCTTAATTTTTTACAATTATTTTATGTATAGTTGCTTTATTATCAATAAATAATTGAATAAAATAATTTCCATTTACTAAATTAATAGGAAACTGTATTATATTTGAATTTACATAAATTGTTTTCTCCATCTTTAATCTTCCTAATTGGTCATAACAATTTAGGCTAATTGCTTTTCCTAAAAATTCATCAGGTATCGTAATATACATTTTATCCTTAACCGGATTTGAAATAAATATTTTATCCATTTCAATATTTGAAACGGAAGAATTTGAAGTAATTGAATCTCCCTCTACACTTACATTATCAAATCTATTATTACCAGTACTTCCTGTATCGTTGCCGCTAAACTTTATTCTAAAAACAAGTTTATTATTATTGTTTACCATCGTGTCTGTGGTAAAAGAAAGAGTTGTGCGGTGGTAAATAAGCCAAGCAGAATCGGATGAAATTGATAAACCACTTGTACGCCAAGTTAAACCACTATCAACACTATAGTCAAACAATTGATGTAATTGACCATGTGTAGCACTTGAAGATTCTGAACCATATTTAAGTGTAATATGATAATAGTGTGTTGTTGGTATATAAAATAATAATTGCATTTGGTCGCTTGGGTTTCTTACACGTAAAGCAAACCCGGGTATAACTCCCATTCTGGCATTTACAGTATCTGTAGCATCGGCTGTTACAGAATCTATATATGTTGAATAAGAAGAAGATGTACCGGGAATTTCAGAATAAAGAATACGTGCTTTTGATGTATCATGTATAGAATAATCAGCAGCAAGGGAATGAATCGTATCAATTGGATACGTATGCATTGCCCCCAAATTATAATTATTAAAATGCCAATAATGTATTAAAGTACTTTGTGCATTAGAATAGTTGCTTATAAAAAAAGCAAAAAACAGAAATACTGCAAATTTTATTTGTTTTGTCATAAAATAATTGATTTATATTGAATTGAATTTATTTTATTGTTATAATAGTATTTAAGACCGGATTTCCCTCAGAAGAAAGTTTCATAATATAATTTCCTTTTGCAATTGTAATAGGAAAATACATTTTAGTTTTATTTGAAATAAAGTTGCTCTGAAATAGTATTCTTCCTAAATAATCATAACATTCTAATCTAATATCTTTATGCAAATATTCTTGTGGAATATTTAGTAGCAATTTTTCATTATAAACAGGATTTGAAATACTAAAACCGGCTATTTCTATATTTTGCTTTTTTACATCTACTTTAGTTGAATTGATTAATAAATCTATCATTACCGGGTATTTATTAGACATCTGAAACAAGGCATCAATAACACTTGAGGGTTCGGAAGAATTTGTTGGTAAATCATTTATAGAAATCCCCACTCTATTACCATCATTGCCAATTGTTCTATAAGAATTCGGAATGTAATAGATATGATTTGTATTTTTAAGTATTGAAGATGAAATAAAAATATGGTCATACCAAGATTTAGCACCACCACTAGTACCACAGGAATTGGGGATACTACTACTTAGTCTTGTTGATGTGGTGAGAAAATTTGAATATAAAGAAGGATTACTATCCCAATCTGCCGGATAAGTAGCATGAGCATCGGGATAAAAAGGCGGGTCGTAAAATTGAAAATTGGTATCGCTTGGTGCTACTAATTGTTGATAACATGCTTCAATAGAATGATGTGTATTAAAATCACCCATGTCCAACATATTAGGTAAATGAACAAAATGAGTCGCTATTTGCGCCATTTCGCCCGAAATTTGAGTTTCTCTTATTGCTTCCGTACTAGAACCCGTTCCCGATTGAGTATGATTGAGTGTAACATACAAGAAAAGGGTATCGTGTGTTGTACTAAGAGATGTATCTTTATAATAGAGTTTGTAGGTGTTAAAGTCGGTAATATTAGAATAGTTTGATGTGATAGAATGAAAACCTAACTTATTCTTATTATAAAACAAAACAGACATGTTATCTGCTCCTGATGTATTTGTATAAGTGCAATATGCATAAGTGGAGGGGAAAGCTGAATTTAGAGCAAATTGTAATATAGAATCTGCAAAACCAATTGGAGCAGTACCCGAATGGTCTCCTGCATATAGGGGTATAGCAGCCATTTTTTCTAAGCCAAGTAAATCCGGTTTTGTATAAGAAACAATCGTTTTTAAATAGCTATGATATGTCGAGTGGTTACCTTGACACGGAGGTGTATCGCCATAATATAACACATTATACGTCATTACATGCAAGGTATCTTGGGCATGTAATATATAAAATGAAAGTAAGGCACACAAAAAAAAGCATGCCTTACTTATAAAAAAAAGACTATTGAATAGTTTCAATATATTATTGTTTTACTCCATAAACTGTAATGTTATCAAAACGGTCGTTACCGGTAGTATTGGTTGCTCCGGGTCCAAAACTGATGCGTACTTTAAAATTAGGGTTATTATTCACCATTGCATCCGATGAAAAGTCAAAAGAATGCAATCCGAAAACAGTATCCACATTATATGTTTGTATTGCAGCAACTGCTGTACTTATATAATTTGTACCATCTACTGTATAAGTAACAGTATTTGTTGATGCACCTTTGCTTGTACGTTCTTCTGCAAATTTAAGAACAATATTTTTATAACCTGTTGTTGGTAAACTAAGAGTAAATGGCCCACTAGCAGGGTTACGTAAACGTAATGACCCATTACCGGAAGTTAACAAAGAATCGGCACCTACTGCATTTATATTTGTACCGGGTTGAACGGTATCGTAATAAGCACCGGCATAAGTCCAAGTAGCACCGGCAACTTTAGATTTTGTAGGTATTCTAATATTATTTGCTAATGTAGAATCAGCAGATGCATTGCAGTTCCAATAATGGATAAGTGAATCACCACCTGTTTGTACTATAATTGGACCTGATGCTGTTACGCCTCTGTCTTTGATGCAAGATGCAAATGTAATTGTTGCAATAATAATTGGAAAAATATATTTTTTCATAAAAAATGTTTTTTTAATAAAATTAAGAAATAGAATAATTAAAATACGATTTGATAACCAATACGTATTTGTCCGGAATACTTTAATGAACTTGTTAAGGTAGCTTCTTTAGTAGGTATATAATACTCCGCTTTTAAAACTGAATTATATCCGCTTACTTTATAAGCATAACCAAAATACAACCAAGATTGTTCGCTAACAGTAAGGTCATCCGTTTTAAAATCTTCATAATTTACAGAAAATGTTGAACGTAACTTGTCTGAATTATAATTTAAGCCTGTTACAAATCCACCGGCTCTAACATAACCGCTGTTTACGGAGTTTGAAGTTCCTTCAAACAAGGGGTCTGTTGCATTAGCTGGGGTAAGCCTCATTAAGTCTGTTTCAAATAAATAAGAAAAGCCTTTATATTTTGCTATAAAATCACCACCATATACCATTCTTTTGCCATTAATAATTCTTAGTCCGTAAGCTCCCGGTGCATCAACGCCAATGGTTTGTCCTGTTGGCTGTGTTTTGTCTTCATATCTAATATTTGCTGCTATTCTAAATGTAGGCTTCTGTGTATTTTCTTCATCTAAAGGATGATATTTCATTTTACCCGGGAAACAATATTCTACCCTACCAATATATTCAAATGTACCACTTGCATCATTACCATATTCATAAAAATTTTCGCCCATACCAGAGTAAGCTCCGCCATATAAATTAATATGATTATGCAACAAATGAGTATTTAGCGTTAAACCAAAATCTCTGCGTGAAAATAAATCGCCGCCATAAAGATTTGCATGACTCCACATAGGTGTAGCATAAACATCACTTATAGAACCTTGTGAAAAAGGAAGTTTATCATATCCAAATTTTATGTGTACTTTCCAACCTACATAAGAAATGTAT
>CAIYTT010000134.1 GCA_903929195.1 uncultured Bacteroidota bacterium | reverse complement strand
TTAGTGGTGCTGATGCCATAAACATTACTACTAAAATTTTTATTGGTAAAAACCTTAACTCAGTTGCTACCCACACTTTGCATTTTGGCAGAATAAGCACCGAGACCCAAATAATTGATGAAGTTGTAATCGGTATATATAAAGCACCTAAAAGCTATACAGGCGAAGATATAATTGAAATTAGTTGTCATGGTTCTAATTATATTTTGGAACAGGTAATCAATTTATGTATATTAAAAGGTGCCAGATTAGCAAAACCAGGTGAGTTTACACAAAGGGCTTTCCTAAACGGAAAATTAGATCTTACTCAGGCTGAATCAGTTGCAGACCTTATTGCAGCACAAACTGAAACTGCTAATAAAGCAGCCATGCATCATTTACGGGGCGGTTTTACACAAGATTTACAACAAATGAGAGAGACATTAATACAATTTAGTGCCTTAATAGAATTGGAATTAGACTTTAGCGAAGAAGATGTGGAGTTTGCTGACCGCACTCGTTTTTATGAATTAATAACACATTTAATATACGAAACAACTAAACTAATCAATTCGTTTAGTTTGGGAAATGTAATTAAAAATGGTGTAAAAGTAGCAATAAGCGGTAAGCCCAATGCCGGCAAAAGTACTTTATTAAATACATTATTGAATGAAGAACGAGCTATAGTAAGCGAAATAGCCGGCACAACCAGAGATACAATAGAAGAACTATTGAATATAAATGGTGTTCTTTTCAGGCTGATAGATACAGCAGGTATAAGAGACCATGCAGGCGACCAAATTGAAAAACAAGGCATAGAACGTAGCCATTTAGCTATTAATAAAGCCGATATAGTTGTCTATTTATTTGATGTAAACGACAGGGACGAACCGGCAATACTTGCACAAAAAAAAGCTGAATTTGAAAGTAAAAATATAAAACATCTATTTGTTGGTAATAAAATAGACGAAACTAATCCTGAATTTTTAAGACAAAAATATGCTCTGTTTTATGAAAGTATCCTGTTTATTTCTGCCAAGAATAAAATTAATATTAAAGAATTAAAGCAAGCATTTTATCAACAAGTTGTAAGTGGTACTATAAAACAAGAAGGTACTATAATAACCAATGCACGCCATTACAATGCATTGCAAGAGGTTCTAAAATCGTTATATGATATTAAAATCGGATTAGATACTGCCATTACAGGCGATTTATTGGCATTAGACATACGCAGATGTCTTTATTATTTAGGAGAAATTACAGGGGTTGTTTCCAATGAGGATACCCTTGATTACATATTTAGTAAATTTTGTATCGGAAAGTAAATGAAATGCCTTATCTTTACTTTATGAATAGCTTAAGCACAATACAAAAGAAGCTGCAAGAAATAAAACCTGCATTAGTGGCAAAGTATGGTGTGAATACTATAGGCTTATTTGGCTCTGTGGTTCGGGACGACTTTACGAATGAATCGGATATAGATATTGTTGTAGATTTCAGCAAACCGATAGGCATTGAGTTTATAGACCTTGCCTACGAATTGGAAGCAATTTTTAAAAGAAAAGTTGATTTGGTTTCAAAAAAAGGAATTAAACCAAAATATATGCGTGTTATTGAACCTGAAATTATTTATGTCTAAACGAACACCTCTATTATTATTGGAAGATATTTTGGATTGTGCTAATGAGATTTGATAATACATCAACTATGCATATCCAAACCACTAAAATGTTACTTTTGCAATAACATAGAATAAATTCCATGATACCCAAAATTATTAAATCAGAAATAACCCATTTGCCTTCTCTAATGAAAATTATTGATAGTGCGGAGCTTTTCCCATCTGAATATCTTGAAGGTATGATGAGTGATTTTTTTACCAATGCTAATAGTACTGATAGTTGGTTTACCATGCTTATAAATGAAGACCCAATTGGGGTTGTCTATTATGCACCTGAAAGATTAACAGAAGGTACAATTAATTTATATCTTATTGCTGTAAAAAAAGATATTCAAGGCAAAGGTTATGGTAGTTTCTTTTTGAACTTCGTTGAAAATAAATTGCAGGAATTAGGTAATCGTATTTTAATAGTTGAAACATCCGGTTTATCTGAATTTGCAAATACCAGAAAATTTTATGAAAAGTGCGATTATAATAAAGAGGCAGTTATTCGCGATTTCTACAAAGAAGGGGAGGATAAGGTCGTTTATTGGAAAAAGCTGAAATAGATTGCTAATACAGATACAAATTCTTCAACTCTATAAATCTTAATAGTAAACCTAAATATATTTATTTGACTTGGCAATCAAAATTTTGTAACTTTACATTATGGAACAAGCACAAGCTAAGGCCGGCAAAAATAAACCGGAGCGTAAACCTTATTTAACGAAGCGAATTTTAATAAGTGCTTCCAAGCAAGGGTTTAAAAAAGCTGCCGAAGAAACAATGCAAATAATGGGATATAATGTTATTGCAAAGGATGGATGGGTTGTAAAGATTTTCCCAGATGGTTCAATTGAAAATATATCGCAATTAGAGACTGAAAACAGCCAGAATGACTTTACACTTGACTAATATTGTTAAAAAACAAAATTTAAGACTACGCATTTTTGCAGGTCCAAATGGGTCAGGTAAAAGCACTGTAATTAAATCGGTTAGAAATTATAAAATTGATGGAAAACCTATTGATTTTGGCATATATATTAATGCTGATGATATTGCAAGACAATTAAAAGAAAATTTATTTTCTTTTACAGATTTTGAAATAAATACAAACTTACAAGAATTCACTTTTATTGCATTTTCATCTGGGTTAATTGGTCGCGGTTTTACAAATGAAAACTTTATACAATGCTTTTCTTTATATAACAATAATATTACACTAAAGAATTCAGATGCCAATGAGCAACTTGCACAGATAATTGCTGATTTTTTGCGAAAAAAACTGTTGTCTGAAAATAAAAAATTTTCATTTGAAACTGTGTTTTCGCATCCATCTAAATTAGACATTATGAAACAAGCTGTAGATAATGGTTATAAAGTTTATCTTTATTTTGTATCTACAAAATCTCCTGAAATTAATAAATTTAGGGTTTTAGCTAGAAAGACAAAAGGTGGACATGATGTGCCTCCTGATAAAATAATAAGCCGTTACTATCGTTCGTTAGAATTGCTTTATGATGCAACACAAATAGCTTATCAGGCTTATTTTTGGGATAATTCAGTTGATGGAAATGACGCTCAGTTATTTGCCCATTTTAAAAAAACGGGCGGTAAAAAAGAATGGGATAAAATACAACCATTGGATGTCCCAGAATGGTTTAAAAAATATTATTCAGCGAAAGTCAAAAAAGATATAAAGAAATAAAATTCAACAAACCTTATTTATTTAGAATAAATTATTTTGGCTAACAAAAAATTTACTCTAATTTTTTTTATATATATAAATGCAATATAACCTTATCTGTGCATAATAATCACACCATTAGATACATTTACAATACCGCCTTCGGCATTCACACATTCGCCAAAAAACATTGCTTTAAAATAGGCTGTATCATTTTGTATTACATAGATGCCACCTGAATTTTTAATACCATTATACGACCAATACATATTTGCAGCACTCGTGTTTAAACTATCTTCAAATAAAAAGTATTGACCTGTATTTTGATAACCCATTTGATAAACATTATCTGCATACGTATTAGCTAATGATAGTGATATTGCTTTTTTACCGCTTTGATTACCATTAATAATTAAATAAGTACCTGAAATTGAATAGTTTACCGAAGATGGGTCAGCAACCCAACCTACACCATCAATATTGGCTGTAAAGCTTCCGGTTAAAGAACCATTAAAACCCCAATTGAAATAATTGGAATTTAAAGAACCGGAAACAAAAGTATTACTTAATTTACTTGACGGATTAGGATTGTAATCTACAGAACTGCAAGAAGAAAACAAACTAATGCAGGAAGCAAAAAATACTAAAGAATAAAATACTTTTTTCATAAAATCGTTTATGTTTGTAAAGATACTTATCTTTAATAAAGTACAAAAAAAAATCAATACATTTTCTACTTTTTATTTTTTATGGCAAAAAAAATAGTACTTTTAGTTTATATTTTATTTGTTATTTCATTTACAACTAATGGGCAAGTATTTTTTGGACAGGTTTTTGATGCCAATACAAAAGAAGAAATTCCTTTTGCTACTATAAAATTAGGTACAAGTAATAGTGGTTTTATTGCAGACTTATATGGAAAATTTAAAATAGAAGAACGTGGCTTATTAAATAATTTTTCTATAGAGGTTTCTGCTTTAGGCTATCAATCAAAAAAAGTAAATATTTCAGCAAATGGTATTGAAATATTTTTGCAACCTAAAGAAATTATTTTGTCAGATATTATTATTAGACCTCAAAATGACAAAATAAGAAGAATTCTAAAAAATGCCATAACAAATAAAGATACCAATAATCCCGATAAATATAATCAATATCAATGTAATGTTTACTACAAACTAATTGCAGATGCAACAATTCCCATTGGTAAAAAATCGATACAAGATACTCAAATAAATAAATTTAATAAATTCATTGAAAATCAACATCTGCTCATTTCTGAAACATATAGTAAAAGAACATGGCAAAGTCCTAAAAAATTGCAAGAAGATATTTTAGCTACAAGAATTTCAGGTTTACAAAAATCTAAATTTATTAATTTAATTACTGATGTTTTGCCTTTTCATTCTTATAGTAATTATATTACATTTTATGGTAAAGACTACCATAACCCGGTAAGTAATGGTGCTGATAAGTATTATAAGTTTAATTTAAGTGATGAACTTTTATTTGGCAATGATACTGTATGGATAATTAGTTTTAAACCTAAACATAACATCAATGATGCATTAAAAGGGAAAGTTTATATTAATTCTGATGGATATGCTATTTCAAGCTTTGTTGCCACCGTTAACGATACGATGTTACATTTGACTGCAAAAATTGAACAGGAATATGCAAAAAAATATTATAATAAACAAACAAATAAGTGGTTTCCATTGCAATTAAATTATATAATTGACTGGGAACAGAAATCTGATAAAAAAACAATTCAATTACACATGAAGGGCAATTCCAGAATAGATTCTGTAAAATGGCAACTGGATTCTAATTTTAAATTTGATAATGCACATACTGTAAGAATGGCAGACGATGTAGATAATATAAAGGCAGAGGCATGGTCAAAATATAGGCCTGATACCTTGAATACAAAAGAGGCCCGAACCTATAAATTTATAGACAGCTTAGGTATTAAAATCAATTTAGATAAAAAAATTGAACTTGTATCAAAATTGCCAAGTGGCTTAGTACCTATTCGTTTTTTTGATATTGATTTGAAAAGAGTTTATAGTTACAATAATTATGAGGGTAATAGGGTAGGCATTGGAATACAAACAAATGAAAAAGTTTTAAAAAAAGTAAGTATTGGTGCTTGGGTAGGATATGGTTTTAATGATAAAGTATATAAATATGGAACTTTTGCTGAATTTTATGCAGATAAATATAAAGAATTTGTCTTTAAAATTGCCTATAATAATGATATTATTGAACCCGGACATATAAGTTTGAATCATGATTTTGATAAAGACTATTTAAATTCGTATCTTTTATCGAGGGTTGATGCGGTGGAATCTTATTTAGTATCGGTCAAGAAGAAATTCGGTTATTTTAATATTGAATTATCCGGTAAGCAAGAATCTATTTTACCAAAGTATAATTACATCTTTTTAAACAATGGTATTCCTATTAAAGATTATGTTTCTAAAGAAGTTTCGCTGAATATTAAATATGCTTTTGCTGAACGAACTGCTCCGTTCTTTGGTAGTTATTATAGTATTGGAAGTCTTTATCCATTAGTTTATTTTAAATTTAATTATGGAACAGTAGAAAAAGATGCAATGCAAATTCCTTACTATAATATTATTTCTGCTGTAACATGGAAAAAACATATAAACAGAATAGGCTTAGAACAAATGATTATAGAAGGTGGTATTATAAAAAGTAATACTGCATTACCTTTAAGTATATTATTTGCTGCAACAGGGTATAGGTATAATTTATATTCAGGTAATAATTTATCACCTTATGCGTTTGGTGGCTTATTAACTATTTATCCTTATCAATTTTATACCGATGAATTTATGAATATCATTTACCGACACGATTTTGATTGGAAAATATATCACCTGCAATTTGGCAAATCTGATTTCAGTTCTGCACCTAATATTGCTTTGCAATATAATTATCTATTTGGTAGCCTTTCTCATTCCGAAGTTCATGAAAATATAACAATTCAAATACCATTTACAGGTTATTCCGAAACAGGAATTATCCTTAATAATATATTAAGAATGAAGTATTTAGGATTATATTATTTTACATTAAATGCCGGTTATTTTTATCACTTAAATCCTGTATTTGATTTTTTGAAATACGGAAATGGAGTTATTGGATTAGGTGTTGAATTGTAAAACAAAAAATATAAATGGATATTGTATAATTAATTGTGCATTCTAATACTTTACTTCTTAAATTTGCGTTCTATAGAATTTAAATGAAAAAAGCAGGAAAAATTATATTATTATTTTCGATAATTCTGATTATATTTAATGTAATTCAATCTTGTAATAAGTGGACAGACCCTAAACCTACAACAGACCCAAGATTAACCAACCCTTACTGCAACGACCCGAATGCTGTAAACTATAATTGGGGTTTTCCCGGCAAACCTGATAATACAATATGTTATTATCCGGTTGATTTGTTTAAAGGCAGATATTCATTTATTGATTCGGTTTATTTACAATCTAATGGTTATTTTATTTTTGCTAAAACAGATACCCTTACTATTTATTCTTTGCCACCCTCGTTAACAAAATTAGCTGTATTGGGTTTTTGTAGTGCTTACGACAGTTTGAAATTAACAGCAAATGCAAGTTTTATTGCGTCGATAGATAGTTTAGTTGGAGACTCTATAACTACACGGGGGCAATTAATGATGTGCAGACTACAGGATACGATAAACGGTACTATTACATTTGGTAGGTCTGATAGTTTATTGCATATTTCGTTTCAAGTTATTAGTGATACAGGCATAACCAATCATGTTGGTATAGGGCGAAAATTTTAGATATATTTTATGTTTACAGGTATAATAGAAACAATGGCTACAGTAGCCAACATAATAAAAGAAGGTACTAATCTACATTTCATTATTGAAAGTACTATTATTCAAGAACTAAAAATAGACCAATCAATTGCACATAATGGAGTATGCCTTACTGTAAATGAGTTGACAGAAAATAATTATAAAGTTACAGCTGTTGCAGAAACCATATCTAAAACAAATTTGGCTCATTTAAAAATAGGTTCTATAATTAATTTAGAACGTGCTTTAAAAATTGGAGACCGGCTAGACGGACATTTTGTACAAGGACATGTAGATACAGTTGCAGAATGTATATATAAAAAAGTAATAGAGGGTAGTTGGTTATATCGATTTAAATTTCCTGAAAAATTTACAAATCTCATTATAGAAAAAGGTTCTATAACAATTAATGGAGTAAGTCTTACCCTTTTTAATATTGGTAAAGATGAATTTACGGTAACAATAATACCATATACATTTCACAATACAAATTTCTGTACCTTAGAGAAAGGTGATATTGTAAATATTGAATTTGATGTATTAGGTAAGTACTTTTTAAGATTATATCAAAAGTAATACAATTTATTTAATGCGATTTTGTGTTATTTTAAAGAAATTTTATAAAAAGATTTCTTTAAAAGATTATTATTTTTATTTTTACAAGACAGAAAAATAACTTTTTAATAGTATTCATTTCTAAAATTAGATTTAAATTATTTTAATGTATATTTCTTTGTTTGATTATTGATTAATGTATTATGTTTATTAATATGCAAATATAAGTTATGAAAAATTGGTCGGATGAAATCATATATAATTTAGAAAATGAAATTTATATAATTAACGAAAACGGTGAAATCTGTTTTATAAATAGAAAGGATACGACTATTTTTGGCATAAAAGTAACAATACTATATGGTAAATCTATTTTTGAACTATTAAATTCGTATGCTAATAGTTTTGATTGCAAATCTGTTTTTGATAATTTTACTAATGGGAATAAAATTGATAAAAATAGCCTAAAGGATATTTCTTTTAACAATTCTAATATTAAATATAATTTAACTTACCGAAATCATAGTATAGAAAACGGGATTGCCTATTATGAAATCTCTTTTGCACCCAAAAATGAATATTTAGAGAAGGATATTTCATTAATATTAGAAAATGAATTATTTAGTGGTGGTTCTACTGTTTTATTTAAATGGAATATTCAACCCTCCCGAATAATTGAATATGTTTCTCCTAATGTATATAGCCAGTTTGGATATGAGCCAAAGAAATTAATGAATAATCATTTTTCATTTCTTTCAATTATACACCCTGACGATTTAATTAGGGTAAAAGACGAGATAAACTTATTTAACTTAAAAGGTTATAAAACGTATGAGCAGGAATATAGAATTTTACATGCAAATGGAACTTATAGGTATATAAGTGATTTTACTGTAATCAATACCAATGAAAAAGGTATTCCAATAAGTTTTCAAGGAACTATATTAGATATTACTGATAAGAAAAAAGCAATTTTTGATTTAAGAGAAAATCTAAAAAGATTTAACCTTGTAATAGAAGGCATTACAGATGCCGTAATTATTTTAGACGATAAAAAAACTATAATATATTGTAATGAAGCTACAAATAAAATTTTTGGATGGAATAATGATGAATTAATAGGTAAACTCTATTCTATATTTATTCCTAATAGATTTATTCCGATGCAAGAATTTGGTATAGATGAACTCTGGGACAAAGCAGATACTGAATTTAAGGGTATAAAAAGAGAAGTAATAGGAATAAGGAAAGATGGTACTGAAATTATGTTGGGCATAAATATTTCGGCATGGAAATTAGATGGAAAACTATTTTTCGGATGTATGATGAATGATATTTCTGAATGGAAAAAACATGAGGAGCGGATTAGCTATTTAGCATCTTATCCGGAAATAAATAAATTTCCGATTGTTGAATTTAATTGGAGTGGGGAATTATTATATGCGAATCCTTGTGCAATTTATATTTTCCCTACAATTGAAGAAGAGGTATTGAACCATGCTTTTATAAAAGGTATTGATAAGAATACATTAAACAGAGAAATTGAAATTGAGAATGAATGGTATTTACAAAACATTCATTTTTTTAAGGAAAAAAGTATTGTTAGAATTTATGCAGTAAATATTACCGAAACGGTAAAAGCTAAAGAATTAGCAGAAATAAATAGAGAAAGATTAAATTTTTTGTTAGAAACATTACCGGATGCCATCTTTTTAAAAGATGGCGAGAACAGATGGCAGATAATTAATTCTGTTGCCAAAAAACTTTTTAGGTTAGAAAACATAGATTGGTTAGGAAAGACAGATATAGAACTTGCAGAAATAAACCTACCACTACAACAAGCCCATTTATTTTGTATTAAAAGTGATGAGGATGCTTGGCAAAACGGAAAATTAACAATTGGAGAAGAGCAAACAATTGATGAATATGGGAATGAATTGATTTTTGAGGTTTTAAAGGTTCCTAAATATAATAAGGATAATTCAAAAAATGGATTAGTAACTGTTGGTAGAGATATAACAAAACGCAGAACAATAGAAAAAGAAGAACATCTTAATTATTTAATTCAAGAACAATTAAATAAAATTTTAAAAGTATCCTTAAAAAATGCTCCTCAAAAGGAGAATCTTCAAGAAATACTTGATATTGTTATTAATTCAAGTTTTATTGAGCTAAAGAAAGTAGGTGGGATTTTCTTAGTAGAAGAAGGTGAGAAAAAATTAAAATTGGAGTGTCATTGCAATTTTTCGGATGCATTATTAAATATGTGTTCATTTGTTGATTTTGGTGTATGTATTTGTGGAAGAGCTGCACAAGAAAAACAAACACAATTTGTATCATGTATTAATCATTTACATGATAATATATACGAAAATATGATGCCTCATGGGCATTACAGCATTCCGTTGCTATCTGAAAAAAATGTAATAGGTGTTATTGTTGTCTATTTAAGTGATGGGCATAAAAGCAATCCTAAAGAAATTATATTTTTAGAGTCTGTAGCCAATATTATTGTGGGTATGGTACAGAGGAATAAAGCAGAGAATAAAATTATTGAAAATCTACATTTTTTAAATAACCTTGATAAAATTAATAATATATTACAGAAAACAAGTATTTCAGAAAGCTTAGTTCGTATAAATGAATTAATGTTACAATCGATGCTGGAAATGTTTACTACTGATAGGATATGGTTAATATCACCGTCTGAATTAGATTCTGACTTATGGACAATTGCAATGGAGTGTACAAATGATGCATATCCGGGTGCATATAAGCTTGGAAATGAGCAATTTGATACACAGGAATCTAAAAAAATATTGAAAGAAATGTTAAGTACGAATGAACCCGTTATTTATCATGAAAAAGATTTACCACAAATTTCATTAAAGCATCAGATAAAATCACAAATATGTATTGCTATTTATCCAAAAATTGGTAAACCCTGGTTATTAGGTATGCACCAATGCGAATATGATAGAAAATGGACTATTGAAGAAATAAGATTTTTAAAACAAATAGCAGAGAGATATTCATTTGGATTATCTACCTATTTATTATTAAATGAATTGCGCAACAGTGAACAACAATATCGTTCTTTAACCGAAACAGCACACGATATAATTATATCTTATGATTTTGACGGCAATATTAAATACATGAATAATATTGGTATTGATTATTTTGGCTTTGAGGATAAGGATTATTTTGGCGGTAATATTTATGAATTAATTGATACATCTGATATTGAAACAATAAAAGAGATTTTGAGCCAAAGAAAGGATGGATATTCAAAATCTAAATACACCGAAGTAAAACTAAGAAATAAAGATGGGAATTATTTATCTTTTGAATTTAGCTCATCAATATTAAAAAAAGGCGAAAAGTCAAAAGAAGTAATTTCTATTATTAGAAACATTACAGACAGAAAAATTGCAGAAGATAAACTCATTAAACAAAATATTGAATTACAAACTATTAATTCTGAGTTAGATAGATTTGTTTATAGTACTTCTCATGATTTAAGAGCACCATTAACTTCTGTATTGGGGTTAATTTACATTATGAAAGAATTGATACCTGAGAATGAGGAATTATATTCTTATGTATTGATGATGGAAGAAAGTATAGAAAGATTAGATGGAGTAATAAAAAATATTCTTGACTATTCCAGAAGTAATAGGGTACATATAAAAAATGAACCGATAGATATTCAAGAAATTTACAATAATGTAATTTCAGGCATTAGTTATATGAAAGGTATCAATTTAGTTAAAAAAATATCAAATATTGATTGCAATCTTTTATTTGTATCAGATAAAATAAGAATAATTACAATTATTAGTAATTTAATTACCAATGCAATAAAATATAAAAGAACAGACGATATTGAAGCTTTTGTACATTTTACTTTTAAATTAGAAGATAATTATGGTGTTATTATAGTTGAGGATAATGGAGAAGGGATAGCAAAAGACAAACATAATGAAATTTTTGAAATGTTTGTAAGAAATTCAACTAACTCTGATGGAAGTGGTTTAGGGTTATATATAGTAAAACAAAATGTAAATAAGTTAAACGGAAGTATAGAATTAGAATCGGAATTAGGGGTTGGAACAAAATTTATTATTAAAATACCCAATAAAGCATAGATGTAAATTATTTATTTATTTAATATTTTAAATGGTTTAATGTTTTATTGTATCCATTTTTTCAATGGCAATATCCTTAATTATTATTAATTTTGCAAACAGATTAAATTTTTAAAACAATGAGTTTTATTTCAGAAATTGTTGCCCGCCAGATTCTTGACAGCAGAGGCAATCCTACTGTAGAAGTAGATGTAATGACAAGCGAAGGTATTATGGGACGTGCTGCTGTGCCGAGTGGTGCAAGTACCGGCAAGCACGAAGCTATGGAACTTAGAGATGGTGATAAGAATGTGTATATGGGTAAGGGGGTTCTTAAAGCTGTAGAACATGTAAATGAAATACTATCTGAAGAGCTTTACGGCTGGGATGTAACCGACCAACGTGGTTTAGACAATACAATGATAGAGCTTGATGGCACTGCCAACAAGTCTAAATTTGGTGCTAATGCAATTTTAGCAGTAAGTATGGCAGCAGCCAAAGCAGCAGCACAAACTGTTGGTTTGCCCTTATATCGTTATGTAGGTGGTTCTAATGCCCGAACATTACCAATGCCTATGATGAATATTTTAAATGGAGGTGCCCATGCTGATAATAAAATAGATTTTCAAGAATTTATGGTTATGCCTATTGGTGCACCAAGTTTTAGTGAGGGATTGCGTTGGGGAGTAGAAATTTTTCATACACTGAAATCTGTTTTGAAAAAAAGAGGTTACAGTACCAATGTAGGTGATGAGGGTGGTTTTGCACCAAATATACAAAGTAATGAAGAGGCTATAGAAACAGTTTTAAAAGCAATTGAAAAAGCAGGCTATAAACCGGGTGTAGATGTTGCAATTGCTATGGATGCTGCAAATAGTGAATTATATAACGATAAAGATAAGAATTACGTATTTCACAAAAGTGACGGCAAAATAATGAGCAGTGAAGAATTGGTGGAATATTGGGTTAGTTGGTGCAAAAAATATCCCATTATAAGCATTGAAGACGGTATGGCAGAAGATGATTGGAAAGGTTGGAAAATGCTTACAGATGCATTAGGTAATAAAGTGCAATTAGTTGGCGATGATTTATTTGTAACTAATGTAAATAGATTAGAAAAAGGAATAAAGGAAAAAATTGCTAATGGTTTATTGGTAAAAGTAAATCAGATAGGTACTCTTAGTGAAACTATTGATGCCGTTACTATGGCACAACATAACGGATATAATACAATAATGAGCCATAGAAGTGGAGAAACAGAAGATGCTACTATTGCAGACCTCGCAGTTGCTCTTAATTGCGGACAAATAAAAACAGGTTCTGCGAGCAGAAGCGACCGTATGGCAAAATACAATCAATTATTAAGAATTGAAGAAGAGTTAGCATCTTCAGCATTTTTTCCGAACAAAACACTTAAATTTGGGAAATAATTTTATCTCTTTTTATGAAAAAAATTATTAAAATTATTACGAATAAGTATTTTATTTCTTTATTTGTATTTATTATTTGGACTCTATTTTTTGACCAAAATGATTTTATGACCATAAGAGAACGGCAAAAGGAATTGGATGCCGTTAAGGGTAATATTGCCTTCTTGAACAAAGAAATTGTAAGAATGAATAATGAAGTATATGAATTAGAAAATAACCCTGACAAGTTAGAAAAATATGCTCGTGAAACATTTAGAATTAAACATGCAGGAGAAGATGTTTATGTAATAGACAAAAAATAATAGTTTTATATCATTTTAATTAAATATATCCCACTAAAAATTTAGTGGGATATATTTTAAAGAAAAGACCTTAAACAACAAAATGAGTATTGAGGCATAGTGCTATTTAGAAAATTGATTTTATTTTAATTGAAATTAATCTTCTTTTGCAAATAAGAGTATTAATTATATTTTATTAATTTCAATAATTAGCCTCTTGTTATTTCATAAATAATTTTAAATGATTACTATAATTGAGGGTACTAACAGACCTGACAGCATGACGCATAAAGTAGCAATTTTTTATCAAAAAGTTTTGCTTGAAAAAAATATAGATACAAAATTATTGTCATTACAGAATAGAAATGTATGGGAACGAGGGGAAGAAATGACAGCAATTGAAAATGAATATTTAGCTGATGCAGATAAGTTTATTTTTATTTTGCCTGAATACAATGGAAGTTTTCCGGGCATTTTAAAACTGATGATAGATAATAGTAATGTAAAAAAATGCTGGAGTTTTAAAAAAGGACTTTTAATTGGTCTGTCACAAGGTAGGTTTGGAAATGTACGTGGCATAGACCATATTACATCTATATTAAATTATATGAAAATGAATGTTTTTCATAGCAAACTAATCTTATCTTCTATTAATGAAGAAATGGATAATAATGGGCATATCTTAAAACAAGAAACAGAACAAAGGATTAAAAATCAAATTAATGATTTTTTACAATTTTAATAAAATTTATGTGGGTGAGATTTGTAATTATATTTATTATTGTAGTATTAGCTGAGGTATATTGTTATATTTTAATTCGTTCTGTTATAAGAAATCTTCCCATTTATTTGCGAAGTTCTGTAATGGCATTTTATATAATTATTACTGCATTATATTGGGTATATCTGTTATTATTAAACAGAACAGATATAATAATAAAAATGCCACTTGGTCTTCAAAATTTTTGTAATACTTTATTTACCGGCTTGCTTATTGGTAAAATATTAGTAATGTTAGTAATGCTAATAGACGATATAAGAAGAGTAATAGTATGGGCATTTACATCGGTATTTCCTTTAAAATCAGAATTTACAACACCACACGAGCCAATTACACGTTCTTTATTTATGAAAAGGTTGGCATTGTTTTTAGGTGGTAGTGCTGTGTTAGGGTTTATGTATGGTACAAGTAATAAATATAATTATCAGGTAAGAAAAATTAAAATTAAATTTCCTAACCTACCGGAATCATTTAGGGGATTAAGAATGGTACAAGTGTCTGATATACATACTGGTAGTTTTGATAGCCATAAAGATGTTGAAAATGGAATAAATAAAATTTTAGAGTTAAAACCGGATATTATCTTTTTTACCGGCGATTTGGTTAATAATATTGCTGATGAAGTAACCGAAGAATATCATGCTATTTTTTCTAAATTATATGCTCCAATGGGTGTTTATTCTATCTTGGGAAACCACGATTATGGTGATTATAAAACATGGGCATCGCCAGAGGCAAAAACACATAATTTAAATAAGCTAAAAAATCACCACCATACAATGGGGTGGAGGTTATTAATAAATGAACATTTAGTTTTTGAAAGAGCAGAAGATAAAATAGCTTTGTTAGGAATTGAAAACTGGAGTGCAAAAGCACACTTCCCTAAATATGGCGATTTAAGTAAAGCTTATGAAGGTTTAAAAGAAAAAAATATTCCTTTTAAGATTTTATTATCTCACGACCCCTCCCATTGGGATGAACAAGTATTTCCTGATTATAAAGATATTAATTTAACCCTTAGCGGACATACGCATGGTATGCAGTTTGGTGTAGATTCAAAATACTTTAAATGGAGCCCGGTTCAGTATATGTATAATAAATGGGCTGGCTTATATGGTACCGAAAATCAATATTTATATGTAAATAGAGGCTTTGGCTTTTTAGGCTATAAAGGCAGAATAGGTATTATGCCTGAAATTACATTAATAGAACTTGCATAATATTGCTCTATTAATGTAATTTATTTGTGAATTATTAATATTCAAATGCTTTTTCTACTAATTCTTTTTGTTCAATAACATGTTTTTTTGCAAATCCGGTTGCTGTTGATGCACCTGCTGGTCGGCTTAAATATTGAATAGGAAATTCTTCATCTAAATTCATTTTAAGGTACGAATAAGCACCCATATTTCGTGGCTCTTCTTGCACCCATGTCCAACTGCAATTGGCATATTTTGTTTTTAAAATTAAGAGTTGTTGTATAGGTAAAGGGTATAATTGTTCTAAGCGTATAAGAGCAACATCTTGCCTATTATTTGCAATTTGTTTTTCACTAAGGTCAAAATACATTTTGCCCATACATAGTATTACTTTTTTTACTGTTGAAGTATCTTTAATAAAGTTATCGTCTACAACTTCCATAAATTTACCATCAGTAAATTCTTCTGCATTGCTGTATGCCCTTATATGTCTTAAATTTGCTTTTGGTGTAAAGTTAATTAATGGTTTTCTGAATTGCCATTTTAATTGCCTGCGTAAAGCATGGAAGAAATTAGAGGCAGTAGTTATATTAGTAATAATCAGATTGTTTTCGGCACACATTTGTAAAAAACGTTCCATTCTGGCACTAGAATGTTCCGGGCCGCCACCTTCATAACCATGTGGCAATAACAATACTAAGCCATTCATATAAGTCCATTTCTGTTCTGCTGTTACTATATATTGGTCTATTATTGTTTGTGCACCATTTGCAAAATCACCGTATTGGGCTTCCCATAATACTAAGTTGTTAGGGTTTGCCATGGCATATCCATATTCAAAGCCCAATACTCCAAATTCACTAAGCAAAGAATTATAAATATAAAATATGCCTTGTTCCGGATTAATTTGGCTTAATCGATTATAGGCAACATTCGTATTTTCATCGTAAATAACAGCATGACGATGCGAAAAAGTACCACGTTTCACATCTTCACCACTTAATCTTACCTCGTAACCTTCATTAAGTAAACTTGCATAAGCCAAAAGTTCGCCCGTTGCCCAGTCAATTTTATTTTGCGTATTAAATAAAGATATTTTATCTTTTAGTAGTTTTTCAACCTTATTTAGTGGTTTAAAATCATCGGGATATTTCATTAAAGAATTAAACAAATAGATAAAATCTTCTTTATTTATTGCAGTATTTGGTGAGATTAAAAAGTCTTCGTTGGTTGCTTTTCTTAATTGTTGCCACCAAAGTTCGGGTTTTTGATAGGTGTAGGGTAGGGGATTTTGTTTTACCTCATCTAATCGTTCTTGCAATTCGTTCCAGAAATCGGCTTCCATTTCTTTGGCAAGCTTCTGAACATTTTCTTCGCCGTGTTTTAATAAATACTGTGTGTAAACCTCTCTTGGATTAGGATGTTTTTCTATAATAGAATAGAGTTGCGGTTGTGTAAATTTAGGTTCATCTCCCTCATTATGGCCATGTTTGCGATAGCATACCATATCAATAAAAATATCTTCATTAAATTTTTGTCTGTAAGCAACCGCAAGTTTTGCACATTTAACAACCGCTTCTGCGTCATCGCCATTAACATGCAATACAGGGCAGTGCAACATGGAGGCAATACTTGTGCAATAATCTGCAGAGCGAGCTTCGTCAAAATCGGTAGTAAAACCTATTTGGTTATTAATTACAAAATGTATTGTTCCACCTACTTCATAACCATCAAGCAAAGACATTTGTAAAAGCTCATATATAATTCCTTGTCCGGCAACGGCTGCATCACCATGAATTAAAATTGGTAATACTTTATGATATTCCTTGTTGTATAACGTATCTGCCTTAGCCCTTGCAAAACCTGCCACTATCGGGTTTACAGCTTCTAAATGGGACGGATTGGGTGCTAATTGTACATTAATTGTATTACCTGCATGTGTTATAATATCAGAATTGAAGCCTAAATGGTATTTAACATCACCACTACCCATACTTATATCCGGTGGCATATTGCCTTCAAATTCAGAAAATATCTGTTCGTAAGTTTTCTTTAATATGTTGGCTAAAACATTTAAACGTCCTCTATGAGCCATGCCTATAACTACTTCTGCAACACCGGCATCACTTGCATCGTTAATAATCGTATCAAGAGCAGGTATAGTACCTTCGCCACCTTCTAATCCAAATCTTTTTTGTCCTACATATTTCGTATTCAGGAATTTTTCAAAAATAACACCTTCATTCAGCTTTTTTAATATGCGTTTTCTTTCTGAAAGGTTTAGTTCTTTTTGCATCATTTCTTCATAAGCATTTTGAACCCATTCACTTTTTAAAGTGTCATTAATGTAAGTATATTCTATGCCTATGTTTCCACAGTATATTTTATTTAATTTATTTAAAATGTCATTTAGTGTTCCATTTGTAAGTCCTAATAAATTAGAAGCATAAAACACCTTACTTTTATCGGTTTCAGCCAGGTTAAAGCGTTCTAATTCTAATTGCGGGTAGCGATTTTTTCTATGCCGAATAGGATTCGTAGTTGCAGCTAAATGTCCTCTTTTTCTATAAGCTCTAATAAGCTCTATAATACCTAATTCTTTTAGTATGGTGTCATTATTAACGACCTCTTTTGCCGGGTTATTACTTTTTGAACCGCTGGATAAAGCAAATTCAAAACCGCTAAAAAAAGTACACCAATCAGCATCTATTGCTGAAGGTTCTTTTAAATATTGATTGTATAAAGATTCTATGTATGCCGGGTCTTGACCCAAAATAAAGGAATAGTCTTTCATTTCTAAATTTAAATAATCTATTTTTTATAATTAGTTTATTAAGTTAAGCATCATATCTTAATAAAAAACTGAATACAAAAATATACATAAATCTAAATATAGAAACAAGCTTTATAATATATGCAGTTTAGATATTTAGTTTGTTACTTTAAATACAAATTGTTATAACCGAATTACAGAAATGAAAAGGGTAGGGACGTGAAAAAATCTGTAAACTATTTTTTTGTTATATTACAAACTATTTTTAATTTTTTTTCAATTTGTAAGCTCTGAATCAAAATAGAATGAAACTTTAATTGATTTAGAATCACAAAAAAAGTGGCTATAAGATTCAAACAGCCACTTTTAAAATTTATTTTTATTATGAATAAATTAGTTTATTTTCTTAAATATATCGTTTTCAATTGTCATACCATTTGTAAGATGTATAGTTTGTATATTTAATTCTTTTGCTGTCGCAATATGTTGGGGGCTATCGTCAATAAAGAGTGTAT